>JBFIHV010000160.1:0-6319 GCA_041601595.1 Amylibacter sp.
ACGGCGCGCTCAAGGAAATGTCGAAGCGGCGCGGCTTCGTGCCGGTCACTGTCGCAAGCGGGCTGGAATGGGAACATATCGCGGCCGTATCCGCGAACGCGCCCGTCCTGCCGGGAATTCTGCCGGCAGAGGGGCAGTTCCGCAAATATCCCAAGGGCGCGGATTTCGCCCATATCATTGGCTATGTCGGCCCGGTCAGCGACTATGACCTCGAACGCACCGACGACGACGACCCGCTGCTGCTGATCCCGAAATTCCAGATCGGCAAGAACGGCATCGAGGTGAAGCAGGATCAGGTTCTGCGCGGCGAGGCGGGCGTCAAGCGGATCGAGGTCAATTCCGTCGGCCGCGTGATCCGGGAGCTTGGCCGCGAGGAAAGCACCCAGGGCACGAACCTGCAACTGACCGTGGACGCGCGGCTGCAGGCGCTGGCGCTGCGCCGCCTCGGCACCGAGAGCGCCGCCGCCGTCGTCATGGATGTGCAGAGCGGAGACCTGATGGCGCTGGCATCCGCCCCCAGTTTCGACCCGAACAAGTTCGTCAACGGCATTTCGGTCGGCGACTGGCGCACGCTGAACGAGAACAAGTTCCGGCCGCTGGCCAACAAGACCGTGTCCGGCACCTACCCGCCCGGTTCGACCTTCAAGATGGTGGTGGCTCTGGCGGCGCTGGAGGCAGGCGTCATCGGACCCGAAGAAAAGATCTTCTGCCCCGGCTACAAGGTCCTCGGCAACCGGCGGTTTCACTGCTGGCGCAATGGCGGTCACGGCCACCTGCACCTGCGCCAGAGCCTGCAACAGTCCTGCGACGTCTATTATTACGAGGTCGCGCAGCGCGTCGGGGTCGACAAGATAACGGAAATGGCCCGGCGGCTGGGCCTTGGCATCGAACACGACCTGCCGGTTCCCGCCGTGCGCGAGGGCCTGACCCCGACCAAGGCCTGGAAACTGGCGCGGCGCGGAGAAGCGTGGCAACTGGGCGATACGCTGAACACCGGCATCGGTCAGGGCTTCGTTCTGGCCTCGCCGCTGCAACTGGCGGTGATGACGGCGCGGATAGCCTCGGGCCAGGCGGTGCTGCCGCGGCTGATCCATCCGCTGAACGAGGACGCCGAGGCGGCCCCGCCGCCGCTGGACATCAACCCGGCGCATCTGGCGCTGGTGCGCGGCGGCATGTACGACGTGTCGAACACGCAGCGCGGCACCGCCTATCGCTCGCGCCTGAACCGCGAGGACGCCGAGATCGCCGGCAAGACCGGAACCAGCCAGGTCCGGTTCATCACCACCGAAGAGCGAGCCAAGGGCGTGTTCCGCAACGAGGACCTGCCGTGGGAGCGCCGCGACCATGCCCTGTTCGTCGGTTTCGCCCCCTTCGAGAACCCGCGATACGCGATATCCGTGATCGTCGAGCACGGCGGCGGCGGCTCCGCGGCGGCGGCCCCGATCGCCAAGGACATCATGAACGCGGCGCTTGACCTGGGCGATGCCGGTTACGGGCCGATGCCGGTGAACGACCGGCAGCAGCGCGCCAATGGCGCGACGCCCGCCAGAAAGAGCCGGGCATGAGCTATCTCGAGGCCGGCATAAGGCGCGTGCCCACCGGGCTGTCCAAGGTCCTGTATTTTCACTGGCCGCTCGCCCTGCTGCTGGCGGCGGTCAGCTGCGCCGGATTCCTGATGCTCTACTCCGTGGCGGGAGGCGACATCGACCAATGGGCCATGCCGCAGATGATCCGCTTTGGCGTCGGCATGGCGGTGATGGTCGTCTTCGCCTTCATCCCGCTGAAATTCTGGCAGAGCGTATCGCTGCTGGCTTATCTGGTGGGCCTGGTGCTGTTGATCGGCGTCGATGTGATGGGCGAAATGGGCATGGGCGCGCAGCGCTGGATCGACCTGGGCGTCGTCCGGCTGCAGCCCTCGGAACTGATGAAGATCGGGCTGGTGATGGTGCTGGCGGCCTATTACGACTGGCTGCCCGAGGAAAAGCTGTCGCGCCCGGTCTGGGTCATCATACCGCTGTTCCTGATCCTGCTGCCGACCATGCTGGTGCTGCGCCAGCCCGACCTCGGCACCGCGATCCTGCTGGTGATGGGCGGCGGCGTGATGATGTTCGTCGCCGGCGTCAGCTGGTGGTATTTCGCCACCTCGGTCTTTCTGGGCGTCGGCGCGGTGACCGCGGTGATGTATTCCAAGGGGACGGAATTCCAGCTGCTGAAGGATTACCAGTACCGCCGGATCTCGACCTTTCTGGACCCGTCCTCCGATCCGCTGGGCGCTGGCTATCACATCACCCAGTCCAAGATCGCGCTGGGCTCGGGCGGGGTGTCGGGGCGCGGGTTCATGCAGGGCACGCAGAGCCGGCTGAACTTCCTGCCGGAAAAGCATACCGATTTCATCTTCACGACACTGGCCGAGGAATTCGGCTTTGTCGGCAGCGTTACCCTGCTGACGCTCTATCTGCTGATCGTCGTGTTCTGCGTCACCTCGGCCCTTTCCAACCGCAACCGCTACGGCGCGTTGCTGACCATGGGCGTCGCGGCGGCTTTCTTCTTCTATTTCGCGGTTAACATGGCGATGGTCATGGGGCTGGCCCCTGTCGTCGGTGTGCCGCTGCCGCTGGTCAGCTATGGCGGGTCGGCGATGATGGTTCTGCTGGCCGGTTTCGGGCTGGTGCAGAGCGCCCATGTCCACAGGCCGCGCTGAGATGGCGGCGCGGGTGCTCTGGGCCGGATCAGCGGCCGACTGGTCCGACTGGCAGGCGCATCTGCGCGACGGGTTCGCGCGGGTGGGCCTGGACGTGGATCTCTCGCGCGATCCGGAGACTCCCGAAGAGGTCGACTATATCGTCTATGCGCCGGGCGGACCGATTTCCGACCTGTCGCCCTTCACCGACGCCAGGCTGGTGCAGAGCACATGGGCGGGCGTCGAGGCCATCGTGACCAACCGGACCCTGACCCAGCCGCTGGCGCGCATGGTCGATCCCGGGCTGACCGAGAGCATGCAGGACTATGTCCTGGGCCATGTGCTGCGGCATCACCTGAACACGGATTTCTACGCCAGCCGTCCGGCGGGGGACTGGCGCGGCGACATGGTGCCGCCGCTGGCGCGGGACCGGACCGTCGGATTTCTGGGGATCGGCGAGCTGGGCATGGCCTGCGCCGAAGTGGTCGCGCGGCACGGCTTCCGGACGCTCGGCTGGAGCCGTTCGCGGAAACAGCACGATGCCGTGGCCTGTCATGCCGGCGACGCGGGGCTGGAGGCGGTGCTGGCGCAGTCCGACATCGTCGTTCTGTTGCTGCCGCTGACGGCGGAAACCGAAAACCTTCTGGACGCGGATCGCATTGCGGGGATGAAGCATGGCGCTTCGGTGATCAACCCCGGCCGCGGGCCGCTGATCGACGACGATGCGCTGGTCGCGGCGCTGGAATCGGGGCGGATTGGTCAGGCGACGCTGGACGTGTTCCGCACCGAGCCCCTGCCTGCGGACCATCCCTACTGGCATCTGGAAAACGTTCTGGTGACGCCGCATATCGCGGCGGCCACGCGGGCGGAAACCGCGGCGCAGGTGGTGGTGGAAAACATCCGGCGCGGCGAGGCGGGCGAGCCGTTCCTGTATCTGGTGGACCGGAACGCGGGCTACTGATCAGCGCAGTTTCGGGGGATTTTCCGGGTCCATGCCGGGGGCCGCGACAGTGCGCGCCGCAGGCGTTTCGATCTGCGGCAGATCAAAGCGCAGACCGACGCGCGCGAGGCTGGCGCAGATTGCGTCGGATGCCTTGAGGAACAGGATATCGAGCGACGCCGCCTCCAGCCCGCTGAAGGTCAGAGCCTCGGATATGGCGGCTGCCATCGCCGGTTTCGCCGCCTCTTGGGCATCGACGAAGGCTATGACGTGGTTGCGCGGGCCTTCCTTGTAGATGCATTCCGCCAGATAGGCGGCGCGGGCCATCCCCGCCATCGTGGACAGCTTGGCGTCGATCGATGCGATCAGGCTTTCCGGCACGCCTGTCGGCGGATGGACATCGGTAGGCGTACCCTGCCCTTCCAGCGGACCGGCGCCCAGCGTGTCGTGCAGCCATGACAGCGCCTCGGGCGGCAGCAGCATCGCGGACGGGGCTACGGCGGGGTTTACCGCCAGCCCGATACCCTGCCCGACCAGCATTCCGACAACCGACCGTCCCGACATGGCGGCAAAGGGCGACGGGCGCTCGGTGAAATCGGTGAGGCGCTCTTCGGTGTCGAAGACCAGCGCGAAGCGGCCGCCTTCGACCTCGAAAATCAGCGGCCTGATCCGGTTCTCGCGCGCCTCTGCTTCCAGCGCCATGAACAGTTCCGCGTCGGCCAGACGTTCATAGAACTTCAGCCGCGCGGCATCGTTTTCGGGGTCGGCATCCATGGTGGCGTGGGCATGGTCGAGCGGTGTCATCGGGCGAGTTCCTCGGCAATTCGGGCGCGGAGTGCGGGCAGCAGGTCGGCCTCGAACCACGGGTTTTTCCTGATCCACGAGGTATTCCGCCACGACGGATGGGGCAAGGGAATTATCGCGGGCGCATGATCGCGAAAGGCCCGGACGGTCTCGGTCACAGTGCCCTTGCCGATATGCCAGCGCTGGGCATAGCCGCCGACCAGCAGGGTCAGTCGGATTTGCGGCATTTCGGCCAGCACCTGCGCCCGCCAGTGGTCGGCGCAGAGCCTCGGGGGCGGCAGGTCGGACCCCTTGGCGTCATAGCCCGGAAAACAGAAGGCCATCGGCAGGATCGCGAATTTGGACCGGTCGTAGAAGGTGGCGTCGTCCACGCCCATCCAGTCGCGCAGGCGTTCGCCCGAGGGATCGGAGAACGGCCGGCCGCTGTCGTGCACCCGCGCGCCGGGGGCCTGCCCCGCGATCAGGATACGCGCCGTCCGCGACGGCCAGGCGACGGGGCGCGGTTCGTGCGCCGTTCGGGTCGCGGCGAAGCGGTCGGCGCAGAGGCGGCAGTATGAAATCCGGGATTCGAGGTCTTTCAGGCTCATGGCTCCGGTTATCACAAATTCCGCGCCTTCAAAATAACGCTTGCTTTATTTCGACATTTTTAGAAATATAGAAACATGAAAAGATTCGAGAACACCGATCTGTCCCTGACCGAAGCCGGCGCCGCCTTCGCCGCCCTGGGTTCGGAACAGCGTCTGGGCATCCTGCAAGTGCTGGTGCGCGCCGGACCCGACGGCCTGTCCATGGGCGAGTTGGGGGAACGCAGCGGCGTGAGGGGCTCGACGCTGACGCATCACCTGAAGATCCTGACGGCGGCGGGACTGGTCGAACAGGCCAGACAGGGGCGCAGCATCATCTGTTCCTCGGTCGCCTATGACCGCGTGGAGGCCCTGTCCCGCTTCCTTTTGCGGAACTGCTGCGAGGATGCCGCGCCGACGCTTGTTAAAGAGGATAACGGCCATGGCTGACACGACGCACCCCGCCCCGCGTCGCGGCGGGTTCCACCGCAGGATCGACAAGGCATGGGCCCTGTTCGCCGTCGTACTGGCGGGCGTGGCGGTTTTCGCGCCCGACGCGTTGTGGCCTTCGATCCGGTCGATGCTCGGCAATCTGGGCGGCACGGGAATTTTCATCGCCATCGCGGTCCTTATGATCGCATACCTGCGCGCCACGGGGGCCGAGGCCATCGTCGGCAAGGCGTTTCAAGGACGCGAGAGCCGGATGATCGTGCTCGCCGCGCTGGTCGGCGGGCTGGCGCCGTTCTGTTCCTGCGAGGTCATTCCCTTTGTCGCCGCCCTGCTTGCCATGGGCACGCCCTTGTCGGCCGTCATGGCCTTCTGGCTGTCCTCGCCGATCATGGACCCTGCGATGTTCGTCATCACCTCGGGCGCGCTGGGGGTGGGTTTCGCCATCGGCAAGACCGTGGCGGCGGTCGGTTTCGGCCTGTTCGGCGGCTTCGGGGTCATGGCGCTGTCGGGAACGGCGCTGTTTGCCGATCCGTTGCGCGCGACCTCGGTCAGGTCCTGCGGCTGCGGTTCGAACGATCCGTTCAGAGGCAGGGCGGTCTGGGCCTTCTGGAAGGACGCGAAGCGGATCAAATCCTTCCGCGACACCGCCCTGCAAAACGCGCTGTTCCTGCTGAAATGGCTGGCGCTGGCCTATCTGGTCGAGGCGGTCATGGTCCGCTTCGTTCCGGCGGAGTGGATCGCCTCGACGCTGGGCGGCGACGGGTTCCGGCCGATCTTTCTGGGGGCGCTGGTCGGCGGACCGGCCTATCTGAACGGCTATGCCGCCGTGCCGCTGGTGCAGGGGCTGATCGGACAGGGCATGAGCCAGGGCGCGGCGATGGC
>JBFIHV010000161.1:0-6307 GCA_041601595.1 Amylibacter sp.
AGCCACGCGGCATGGTCCGCGGCCCCGATGATCGGCGCATTGCCGCGATGCCATTTGCCTTCGTACCATGTGACGATGTTGTCGCTGAGTGCCATTGCCGCGTTCCTTGGACGTCAAAATAATGCAGGGGGCCTACCTAGCCATTTTTCCCGCCCGCCGCAAGGCTGTCAGCCCTTGCCGGACCGCCCCGGCAGGTCGTCCGGCGCCTTGCCCTTCGGGGCCTTGACCCAATCGAAGAACCGCGCCTGTGCTTCCAGCAGGTCCTTGACGACCGGCGTCTCCCGCGCCTTCGCCTTCAGCTTTTCGATACCCATGACATCGTCGATCCGCCGGTCGAGAAAATCCCACGTCGCCCGATGCCCGTCGCTGTCGTCGCCCAGCCAGTACAGAACCGTCGCGGAATAGACCGCCGACAGGGTCGCGCGCTTGCTGTACCAGTTCACATCGTCCGACGTGTCGCCCAGCGCCGTCCAGATCATATCGGCGGTCTTCCAGATCGCGCTCGCGCCCTCTGCCACGTTTGCAGGCAGCGCAAAGAACGCAACGCCGCGGCGCACCGCCTCCTTTTCGCCTGTCACCTGTTCCAGCCGAATTCGCACGGCATGGGCGATCCGGTCGCGGAACCGCATGCCCGACAGATCGGCCTTGGCCAGCGCCGCCAGCATGCCGGCGTCACCGGCGCGGTGGAAGGCCAGCGCCAGATCGAGCGCCCCGCGCGGAAACGCCTGCGCCGCCAGACCGGCATCGACACCCGAATCCGCCACAGCCGCGCGCAGTGTCTCGGCGCTCCAGCCATCGAAAACCACATGCGGCAGGGCTGCGGCAAGCACCTTTTCCCGCGTCATTTCAATGTGATCGGCTTCGGATTTGCGGGGCTTGGCCATGAGTTTTCCTTTTTCTTCCCTGCTGGACATAAGACGCGGGCTTTGCTATACGGCGGCTTCCTGCACTTCTGCAACTTTAACATAGAAAGGTGGTGACACCACATGCAGGTACAAGTTCGCGATAATAATGTCGATCAGGCGCTTCGTGCCCTGAAGAAAAAACTGCAACGTGAAGGTGTGTTCCGTGAGATGAAACTCAAGCAACACTACGAAAAACCTTCCGTAAAACGCGCCCGTGAAAAGGCCGAAGCAGTCAGACGCGCTCGCAAACTGGCCCGTAAAAAGGCTCAGCGCGAAAACGGTCTCTAGGACATTGCGACTTATTCCAGGGCCCCGGCCCTGCTCTGTTAAACCCTCGACTTCGTCGGGGGTTTTGCTTTTCCGGGGCCTTGTATTGATGCCGGTCATCCCCAAGTAAAGAGTGTAAGGTACCTGAAGGGAGCCAATGAAATGAGTATTATTAAAGTTATCGAAGTAATGGCCGAATCTCCGACGTCTTGGGAAGATGCGACCAAAGTCGCCATCGACAAGGCGTCGAAGTCAGTGGAGGGAATTGTCTCTGCCTGGGTGCAGGACCAGTCCATCCACCTCAAGGACGGCAAGATCGACACCTATCGCGTGAACTGCAAGATCTCTTTTGTAGTCAAGTAAAACCGTGAATACGGCAGGCCCGGCACAGCCGCTTCCGCCCCATTACCCGGACCTGCCAAACCTTGAAATCTAAAAACCCACAGTCCGGCAGACCGTCGCGTCAGCGCCATATCCGCTTGTCGCAAGACAGACGGATTTGACCAGAGCGTTGTCGGTGCCAGAGGTTTCGCGGCCTAACCCTTGCCGGTGTCGTATTCGTAAACCTTTTCGGTTTTCACGCCCGGCAATTCGCCGAAGTTCTTCATGAGCCGCGCGGGAAAGATGCTGCCGGACAGATCCTCGAATCCCTGGGTATTCGCCAGGATGCGGGTCACGTTGGTGGAACACATCGCATCCCATGACGTGCCGCGCTGCCTGGCCAGCGCATAGGCCTGTTCGGCGACGGCGGGGCTGACCTCTACGGTCTGAAGGACAACGTGATGGGTATCACGGGCATGGAACGAGACATAGCGTTTCAGGATTTCCGGCGTGATGCCGTAAAGCAGGTCGTTCTGCTCGGCCACCGTCGAATTGTAATAGCGCCCTGCCGGATCGTACATCGTGCGCTGCGACGCGTTGATCATCAGCGAACTGTGCCCGCCAGAACCGGTGCTGTTGCTGACCATGGTGATCAGGGTCAGCGCGGGCGGCCCGTCATGGACATAGGCGCGGCGCTGCACCTCTTCGGGGCTGTCGTAGACAGGCTTGGTCCCGCAGGCCGACAGGACGACCAGCATCGCGAGAACACAAACAAAGCGCAATCCGGACATTAGCGATGATCCTCGGGCGGGCCTGAACCCGGCTCAGGAATTGAAAATCGCCAGAAAGATCAGAACCGCGATCGAGGCCACGATGATACGGACCGACCAGCGCAAAAAGCCCTCGAAGGTCTTTTCCTGTTCGGTGACATCCATGGAACCGTGTTCGTATTTCGCCATTGTAAGAGACTCCCAACCTGAATTTTACGACTCTATCCCACAAATCGGAGCGCTTGAAAAGTGCGACGTCGAACCTGCGGCCATCTGTTGCGTTTTGACGCGGCTATTCCTCGCCCGCCGCATCCGCCAGTTTCGCCGCGAGTTGAAAACCGATCCGGTTCGGGGCTTGGTCACTGTCGATTTTCGGCTGCGACACCAGCAGCACGTTCAACTGGTGGACGTGCTGGATCATCTGCATTCTGGAGCCGGTGTCGGAGACCCCGTAAAAGGTGACCATGTCGGGCGGGAAATATCCCATGCCCTGTATGCGCAGCGACCCGACATCGCTGCCGACGAACCCCATCCCCACCTCGTGGTCGTTGTCCAGGTCTTCCTCGAAGCGCTTGATATAGAGGACGATCCGTTCATAGGCCCACTCGGCCTCGGACTTGTGCGGCCGTGGTTTGCGACCGTGCGGTTCCAGACCGGGCTCTTTGCCGGCGCGCAGTTCGCCGCCGGGCGTGATCTGCACCGAATAGGCCTCTGGCAGGGCGGCGGCCTCGGCCGCCTCGGCCATGGTCCGGATGTCTCCACCCATGCTTACGCGTGTTTTTTTCGCCATAGGAAGGCTCCGTCCGGACCGGTTTCCCGCATGATCTTGTCGTTGAAATACAGATGGTTCAAATGGGCGACCGCCTCGCCCAGGGCAAGCGAATGCTCTGCCAGTCCGACCTTGCGCTTGAACAGAACGGGAAAGCATTCGTTGGCGGTCCGGGGAGTTTCCAGAAAATCCACCAGCCGGTCCAGACCGGCGCGCTGGTTGTCGGCGAGCTGCTTCAGCCGCGCCGGCAGTCCGTAGAAAGGCAGCTTGTGACCCGGCAGGACCAGTTGCGCGTCCGTGGCGAATTGCTGCAAGGCGTCGCAGGAGGCCAGCCATTCGGCCATCGGATCGGCCTCGGGTTCGGTCGCATAGACGCCGACATTCGACGATATGCCGGGCAGCACCTGATCGCCGGAAATGACGATGGCGTCGTCGCGCGAAAACAGCATGAGGTGCTCCGGCGCGTGACCGTCGCCGCGGTGGATATCCCAGGTGCGATGCCCGATCCGGATCATCTCGCCGTCGCTCAGCCGGCGATAGCCCAGCGGCATGTCATGCACGACGTCGGCAAAGTTGCGCGGTCCGGTTTCCAGCCGCTTGGCCAGGATGTCTTTGTCGATCCCGGCCTGATTGAAGAATTTCAGGGTTTCCGGCGGAAACTCCTTCTGCACGTCCAGCGTCAGCATGCGCGCATAGATCCACGCGGTGCGCGACGACAGCAATTCGGCCCCCTGATGGGTTTGCAGCCATCCCGCCATGCCGACATGGTCGGGGTGGTGGTGCGTGACCAGCACACGCGTCACCGGCCTGCCCTGCAACGGCCCCGCCAGAATTTCCTGCCAGAGCGCGATGCCGCGATTGGAGTGGTATCCGGTGTCGACGATGCACCAGCCGTCGCCGTCGGCAATGGCATAGATGTTGACATGGTCCAGCGCCATCGGCAGCGGCAGACGCAGCCACAGGATGCCCTCGGCAACCTCGATGGCCTCGCCTTCCGCCGGCGGCGCTTCGATCGGGAAGTGCAGTTTGTTATTCATAAGGGTTTCTAGGTCAGGAGCACGTCGGTATCCAGCGAATAAAGCAGCGATGCGCCGGAACCCGCCGCCGAACAGAGCCCGGCGATCTGCGACATCTCGTGGCGCACGAAAAAGGTCAGCAGCGCCATCCGGTCGCCGGTATCGGCGTCGACCAGCGCGGCCCGCGCCAGATAGTGCCCGCCCCGCGTCAGGGCAAAGGCGCGCAGGTATTCCACCGCTCCGGCAAAGCGGTCGTTCAGGTCGGACTGCGCCACCATCCAGTCGGTTGCCTCGGTCATTTCTGCCACTGCGGACCGCATCTTGGCGGCCATGTCGGGATCGACCTGTTCCAGTCGGTCGACCGTTTCCGCCACCTCGGCCAACAACGCACGCGCCGCCGCGCCGCCGTCGGCCATCTTGCGCGACACCAGATCCATCGCCTGAATACCGTTCGTACCCTCGTAGATCCGGGCGACCCACAGATCGCGCAAATACTGCGCGGCGCCGGTTTCCTCGATATAACCCATCCCCCCATGCACCTGTATGCCCAGATCGGCGACCTCGCAGGCGCTGTCGGTGCCGAAGGCCTTGGCCAGAGGCGTCAGGAACGCGCCGCGTTCCGCCCAGGCCTGCTCGCCGGTGGCCTTGGCCATATCGAGGCTGATGGCCGTGTCGAGGCAGAGCGCCCTTGCCGCGAACACGCGCGCCTTCATGGTCAGCAGCATGCGTCGCACGTCGGCATGGTCGATAATCCCCCCGCCGCCATCGCCGACCGGCGTTTGCCCTTGCTTCCGGTCACGGGCATAGGCGGCCGCCTTCTGGCGGGCGGCGTCCGCCGTCCCGACCGCCTGCATGCCGACGGACAGGCGGGCGTTGTTCATCATGGTGAACATCGCGGCCATGCCGCTGTTCGGCGCGCCGATCATCCATCCGGTCGCGCCGTCGAATTCCATCAGGGCGGTCGGCGACCCGTGGATGCCCATCTTGTGTTCCAGCGAAACCGTCTGAACGGAGTTCGCCGAGCCCGGGTTTCCATCCGCGTCGGGCAAGAATTTCGGCACCATGAACAGCGATATTCCTCTGGTGCCTTCGGGCGCATCGGGGATTCTCGCCAGAACCATGTGACAGATATTTTCGGCTACATCATGGTCACCCCAGGTTATGAAAATCTTCTGGCCGGAAATGCGCCATGTGCCGTCGCCGTTATCCTCGGCTTTCGTGCGCAGGGCGCCGACATCGCTGCCGGCCTGCGGCTCCGTCAGGTCCATGGTCCCGGTCCACGCGCCCGATATGAGTTTCGGCAGATACAGCGCCTTGATCGCTTCGTCGGCGTGGTTTTGCAGCGCCTCGATCTGGCCCTGCGTCAGCATGGGATTGAGCGCCAGCGCCATGTTCGCGCCCGCGGCCATATCCGCCAGACAGGCCAGCAGGGTCAGCGACAGGCCCATTCCGCCATATGCCGGATCGGCGTTGATCCCGACCCATCCGCCCTGCGCCAGCGCGCGATAGCCTTCCCTGAACCCCGGCGGAGTCCGCACGACGCCGTTTTCCAGTCTGGCGGGATGCTCGTCGCCAACGCGGTTCAGGGGATAGAGCACTTCTTCGGCCAGACGCGCGACCTCTGACAAAACCGCGCGGGCCGTGTCCGTGGTGACTTCTGAATAGAGGGCAGTCCGGGAAAGCCGGTCGAAGTCCAGCACATGTTCCAGAAGGAACTCGATTTCCGATGTCGGGGCGCGGTACGTCATTCTTTCCTCAAAACGTGGCTTTATTCACCTGCAGAGGCGCGCTAAGACGGGCCAGTTCCGGAAAAGCTAGTCGCAGGATGATCAACCTGCAATCGGGACACCGCGTCAATCGGGTTAGAGACATTGCGTCAATATGGATAAGATGGTCACACAGAGGCTGCCCGCCGATGGCGAAGGCATCAGACAGGCGGCGGCGATTCTGCGGTCGGGCGGGCTTGTGTCCTTTCCGACCGAGACGGTCTACGGGCTGGGCGCGGACGCCCGCAACGGCCGTGCTGTGGCCGCGATTTATGCCGCCAAGGGCAGGCCCAGCTTCAACCCGCTGATCGTGCACCTGCCCGATCTGGCAGCGGCGCGGCAGTACGCGGAATTCGATGCCTTGTCCCTGAAACTCGCGCAGAGCTTCTGGCCCGGCCCGCTGACGCTGGTCCTGCCGCTGAAAGCCGATGCGGGCCTGTCGGACCTGGTCACCGCCGGATTGAACAGTGTCGGCCTGCGGGTTCCGGCGCAT
>JBFIHV010000162.1:0-6305 GCA_041601595.1 Amylibacter sp.
AGCCGCCTGAAACCCGCGGACGGGTCGGCTCTGGATTTCCGGAAAGATTTCACCGAAGACCGCAACGAGGCCGCGTGGCTGCGATACCTTTACGACAAGACCCGCAGCGGGTCCAACGACAGGCCGGAAATGCCGGACTACGAAACCTTTATGGAAAACAATGTGTTGGCCTTTCCGGCACCTGTCGAAGCGATGGTGATGCTGAGGGAATTCCGCGAAAACCCTGAAACGCATCCCTTGTCGACACCGTCGGGGCGGATCGAAATATTCAGCGATACGATCGCCGGTTTCGGGCTGGAGGGGCTGCCCGGCCATCCGGTCTGGCGCGCGCCGCAGGAATGGCTGGGTTCCGCGACCGCGCGGACCTATCCGCTACACCTGGTTACGCATCAGCCGGCGCGCCGGTTGCACAGCCAACTGGATCAGAGCCACCACAGCCGCGCGGGCAAGCTGCATGGGCGCGAACCATGTATGATGAATACCGAAGACGCCAAAAGCCGCGGCATCGCCGACGGCGACCTGATCCGCATATTCAACAAACGCGGCAGTTGCATTTCGGCGGCGAGGCTCAGCGACAATGTGCTGGCGGGCGCGGCGATGATGGCGACGGGCGCATGGTATGATCCGGATTGGGAGAACGACCCGATGTGCTGCAAGCACGGCAATGCGAATGTCCTGACGGCGGACCTGCCGACGTCAGAGATCGCGCAGGGACCGGGCGCGCTGACCTGCCTTGTTCAGATCGAACGGTTGCAAGGTGAAGCACCGTCTGTAACCGCCTTCGATCCGCCACGGATCGTACCCGACACTCTACCCCGAACCGGCCGCTAAACCAGGGGAACGTCCAGACTGACCTTGGTACGGTCCATCACGACCGAAGTCTTGAACCGCTTGACGTTCGTATCCTCGAAGAACAGGCGCTCTGTCAGCGACTGGAAATCCTCCATGTCCCGCGCCAGCGCGATCAGTGCGAAATCCGCCTCGCCCGTGATGTAGTAACATTGCTGGACCTGCGGCTCGGCCTTCACCTTACGGCGAAAGGCGTCGATCTGGTCTATGCGCTCGCGTTCCAGTTCGACCAGAATGATAAAACTCATCCCGTAACCCGTGGCATTCGGCGAAATCACCGAGGCGTCGCGCAAGATGACGCCCGCCTCCCGTAGCGCCCGAACGCGGCGCTGGACCGTTGCAACGGACATGTTGGCCTCGAAAGCTATGGTTTCCAGCCGCTCGCGGGCATTGGCCTGCAGCATCCTCAGGATTGTCAAATCGGACTCGGACAGGTTCACTGCGATCTTCCTTTCAGATTGTCTGGCGTTATCATAACTATTTTGCAGTATTACGGCTTTTTCGCAAAATATATCCGGAATCATCGGATTTGCCGATAATTCCGGTCAAATCACAAAATAATCTGGCAACAACCCTGCTTTCAAGGAAGGTTGGAAGGTGTCCGCGTCTGACAGCGCGTGCCGGGCGAACGCATGCCCGGGACGGGTGAAAGTGGCGGAGAGACAGGGATTCGAACCCTGGGAGGCTTGCACCTCAACGGTTTTCAAGACCGCCGCATTCGACCACTCTGCCACCTCTCCGCAAGGGGTAACGGTCACGCTACATTCTGGCCATGACTGGTAATTCCGCCGCCGAAAAACATCAAGCCCCATTAGGCGCGCAAAACACCGCCTGCCCTCGTTTTCGAGCAATATGCTTCTTTAAAATTCGGCAATGTTTCGTTAAGGTGCCTCAGGTCCCGGTACCGACGGGACGGCAGAGCAGTAGCTTCCGGCATGAAGCGGCAAAAAAGCCGCATTGCGGAAACAGGAGACAGCGTCATGATTTTTGGTTTTTCTTCGGCAGGAATTTTTCGGTTGGGGCTGATCCCTGCCGCAGCGCTTTTACTGGTGGCCTGCGAGGAAGGCGCGTTCGGACCGGGTGCGGCACAGCCGGATCAGGCGACCGACAGCGCGTCGGCGGCCATCGAATTCGAGGAACGTGACGTCGAAGCGCCCAAAGTGTTTCAGGTCACCGACAAGGCGTTGTGGGACGGCCGCCCGTCGCTGGGCGGTGTCTGGGTCGCACACCCCGACAGCAAGCAACCGGAACGCGTGATCATCGTGAACCTGGAAAACGGCAAGTTCGTCGTCGGCGCCCTGTTCCGTCGAGAGGCGGATCTGCCGGGGCCCAAACTGCAAATGTCTTCGGACGCCGCGACGGCGCTTGGAATTCTGGCGGGTGCGCCGACCCAGGTCAAAGTCACAGCCCTGCGCCGCGAAACCGTTCAGGTTTCCGTACCAGAAGAACCGGTCGAGGCGACGCCGACCAACGGACCGGAAAAAGTGGAGGCAACGGCCCTGGCGGCCATTGACGCCTCCACGGATGCTGCTCCGGCCACAGATGCGAAGACAGCGACCGATACGGCAGCCAAAGCAGCGCCACCTGCCGGGGCGAAACCTGCCGCTGAAACGAAAACCGCTACGGCAGCAGCGGCAACGAGCCTGTCGGCACCTTATATCCAGGTCGGATTCTACAGCATCGAGGCCAACGCCAAGTCGGTCTCGGCGGACCTGAAGAAACTGGGCATTGCATCTTCGATCGCACCGACAACGGTCAAGGGGAATACTTTCTGGCGGGTTCTGGCCGGACCGGCCGCCACCAAGGCGGAGCGTGACGCAATACTGAAATCTGTAAAAGGAATGGGCTATAATGATGCCTATGCGGTGAAGGGTTAGACGCGGCATGAGTTTTGTACGGATCATATTCGGCGGATTTCTCGCCTGCCTTTTGGCCAGTGCCTCCTGGGCATTGGAAACGCGCGCGACAGCGGCGCTGGTCGTAGACCAGGGCACCGGCACTGTTCTGCTGTCCAAGGACCCTGACCGCCCGATCCCGCCCGCCTCCATGTCCAAGCTGATGACCCTGAACATGCTTTTCGAAGCGCTGGACAGCGGGCGCGTGACCATGGACACCGAGTTTCTGGTATCGCAAAAAGCGCATGAGATGGGCGGATCGAAGATGTTCGTCAGCGCCGGCAGCCGCATCAAGGTATCCGATCTGCTGCGCGGCATCATCGTGCAATCCGGCAATGACGCCTGCGTGGTCGTGGCGGAAAACCTCGCCGGAACCGAGGACGAGTTCGCGCGCATGATGACGCTGCGAGCCGCGCAGTTGGGAATGATAAATTCCAACTTTGCCAATTCCACCGGCTGGCCGCACCCCGAACAACGGATGAGCGCACGCGATCTGGTTTTTATCGCTGACCGCATCATTAACGAATTTCCCGAACATTACTCGATATTTGGCGAAACCAGTTTCACCTGGGCCGGAATAACGCAAGCGAACCGCAATCCGCTTCTGGCGCTGGGTATCGGCGCGGATGGGCTGAAAACCGGCCACACATCGGAAGCAGGCTATGGTCTGGTCGGATCGGCGCGGCAGGGAAACCGGCGCGTGATAGTCATGATTTCCGGCCTGGACAGCGAAAGGGATCGCGCCGAAGAAGCGGAAAAGATCACCAACTGGGCGTTCCGCCAGTTCACGCAGAAAACCCTTCTCGAAGGCAACAAGCGCATAGCCGAGGCCGAAGTCTGGCTCGGAAAGAAGCCGACGGTCGGGCTGGTCGCACAAAATGATATCATCGGACTGATCCCTTACACGACCACCGAAGACGTCTCGATGACCGTTGTCTACGACGGCCCGCTCGAGGCGCCCGTTTCCGCCGGTGATGAAGTGGCGAAGCTGCGCGTCGATGTTCCAACCATGGAACCCGTTTTCTATCCGCTCTATGCCGAAGGCGATGTCGGGGCCGGCGGCGTTCTCACACGCTTCAAGGGCTCTGCGCAGGTTTTGGCAAAACGCGCCATGGCGACCGCCTTCGGGTCCGAGCAATAGGCGATGGCGCAAAGCGGAATTTTCATTACATTCGAAGGCATTGACGGGTCCGGAAAGTCAACCCAGGCCCACGCTCTTGCGGACGGGATACGGTCCACAGGGCAAGACGTCGTGCTCACCCGGGAACCCGGCGGATCGCCCGGGGCAGAGGCCATTCGCCGCCTGCTGGTGGAAGGCGATACCGACCGCTGGTCGCCGGAAACCGAAATCCTGTTGTTCACGGCCGCACGCCGCGATCATCTGGAACGCACGATCGAGCCCGGACTGGCGGCGGGCAAGGTGGTCATTTCCGACCGCTTTGCCGATTCAACCCGCGTCTATCAGGGCGTCGCGCGCGCGGACCTGCGCCCGGTCGTGGACCTGTTGCACGATCGGCTGATCGGCCGCGAACCTGACCTGACTTTCGTCATCGACATGGACCCGGAAGCGGCGCTTTCGCGTGGACTGGCGCGCAATTCCGGCGAGGACCGGTTCGAGGATTTTGGCCTGAGCTTTCAGCGGAAACTGCGGCAGGGCTTCCTTGATCTGGCAAAGCAATTCCCGGAAAGGTGTCACGTCATCAATGGCTCTCAGTCTGTTGATGATGTGACGAAAGCGGTTCTATCGGTCTTCGAGAGCTTCGGCAAATGACGGTCGAAGTCCTGCCAGAACCGGATCGCGTCGAGGGCGCACCGCACCCACGACACACGGTCGAACTGTTCGGGCAGTCGGCGGCGGAGGCTGAATTCCTGGATGCGTTCAATTCCGACCGGATGCACCATGCCTGGCTGATCGCGGGCCCGCAGGGTGTGGGCAAGGCAACTCTGGCATGGCGGATCGCCAGGTTCCTGCTGGCGCAGCCCGGCGACGGGGGACCCATGTTCGCCGACCAAGCCCGTGCCCGCCCCGACAGCCTGCAGATCGACGCGAACCATCCAGTCTCGCGCCGGGTCGAGGCTCTTTCGGAACCCCGCCTGTTCCTGTGCCGCAGGCCGTGGGACGAAAAAGGCAAGAAGCTGCGCCAAAACATCACGGTCGACGAAACCCGCAAGCTCAAGGGTTTCTTCAACCTCTCCGCGACAGACGGCGGCTATCGCGTGGCGATTGTCGATGCGGCGGATGAAATGAATGTCTCCGCCGCCAACGCCCTGCTCAAGATCCTCGAGGAACCGCCCGAGAAAACCGTGCTGCTGCTGGTCAGCCATCAGCCGTCGCGGCTGCTGCCGACGATCCGGTCACGCTGCCGGACGCTGTCCTGCAAGACACTTGGGGCGACGGATATGGCCGCCGCCCTGTCCAATGCAGGTTTCGACGCGGGCGATCAGGGTCAGGCGCTCGCCATCCTGTCAGGCGGATCGGTGGGCGAGGCCGTGCGGCTCTTGTCCGGCGACGGGCTGGCGCTGTATTCGCAACTTGTGTCGCTTGCAGCGGCCGCGCCGCAGCTCGATCGCAGCGCCGCGATCCGGCTGGCCGACAGTTGCACCGGCAAGGCGGCAGAGGCGCGCTACACCGCCACCCTGCGGCTGATCTTCCTTCTGTTGTCGCGTCTGGCACGCTTTGGCGCCTTGCAGCCGCCCGTCGTGGACGAGGCCGCCACCGGCGAAGCCCGCATGCTGGCAAGGCTCGCACCCGATGCCAACGCCGCCCGCCGATGGGCCAATCTGGCGCAGGACCTGTCGGCGCGAAGCGGACACGCCCGTGCGGTTAACCTTGACCCTTCCACCGTGATCTTGGATATGTTGCTGAAACTGAATGAAACAGCGCAGGCCTGACCTGCAAGCAGGCGTATCCATGTCCCAAGTACCGAGCATCGTCGACAGCCACTGCCACCTCGATTTCCCCGATTTCGAAGGCGAAATCCCTGAACTGGTCGCGCGTGCGACCGCCGCAGGCGTCACGCGCATGGTCACCATCTGCACCCGACTGCGCAACGAGCCTTCGGTCCGCGCCATTGCGGAGGCCCATGATCCGGTCTTCTACGCTGCCGGCACCCACCCGATGAGCGCGGCGGAGGAACCGCTGGCCACGGTGGACGAATTGCTGAAAATCGCCGAACACCCGAAAATGGTCGGTATCGGCGAGAGCGGCCTGGATTACCACTACACCGCCGAAAGCGCCGACATCCAGAAGCAGAGCCTGCGCATCCACATCACCGCCGCGCGCGAAACCGGCCTGCCCCTGATCATCCATGCCCGCGCCGCAGACGACGACATGGCGCGGATTCTGACCGACGAATACAGGAACGGCGCCTATAGCTGCGTCATGCACTGCTTCTCGTCCAGCAAGGAACTGGCCGAGGCGGCGCTCGACCTGGGTTTTTATCTGTCGATGTCGGGCATCACCACTTTCAAGAAAAGCCAGGACTTGCGCGATATTTTCGCCGCTGCCCCCGTCGACCGGATACTTGTGGAGACCGATGCGCCCTATCTGGCGCCTGTTCC
>JBFIHV010000163.1:0-6284 GCA_041601595.1 Amylibacter sp.
CCCGCCGCTGGGCGAGTTCGTCAGTGTCGGGAAAACCCGCGTCCATTTCGTGCGCAAGGGCTCCGGTCCGGTGATGATCCTGATCCACGGTGCAGGCGGCACCGTTCGGGATTACACGTTCAGCCTGATGGACAAGCTGGCTAAGAGCCATACCGTCATTGCCTTTGACCGCCCCGGCCACGGCTATACCGATACCCTGCACAACAACGGCGAAAGCCCGGTGGAACAGGCCAACCTGCTGCATGCGGCGGCTGAAAAGCTGGGCGTCACCAAGGCGACGGTCATGGGCTATTCGCTGGGCGGTATCGTGGCGCTGGCATGGGCGCTGGAACATCCCGACACGGCTGACGGTTTGGTGCTGGTCTCTGCCGTGATCAACGAATGGCCCGGCGGCGTCTCGACCATGTATCACCTCGGCGGCGGCGTCGTTCTGGGGACGGTCTTTCGCCCGCTGGCGGCGCTGGCAACAGAAGAACGGTTGCGACGGGAGTTTGCGTCTGTCTTTGAGCCGCAGTCCCCGCCCGAGGGCTATCTGGATTATATCGGCATGGAACTGGCCGTTCGGCCAGCGACGATGCGGGCCAACGGGCGGCAGGTGACGAACCTGAAACCGCACGTGATCGAATTGCAGAAACGCTATGGCGAACTGAAAATCCCGATCGAGGTGATCCACGGCACGTCGGACAAGTCGGCCTATGCCGACATCCACTCTGCCCCTTTCGCCGCACGCTACGCGAATGCGCATTACACCGAGATCGAGGGCATGGGCCACGGGACCCTGCAACTCGCGCAGGAAGAGATTCTGGCGGCAACCGAACGGCTGCGCGCGCAGACACGCTAACTTGCGCAATCCGGTTTCGATGCGCATAGTGCCGTGAAGCGAGCGAGGACCAGATGGCCAGGAAAACATTCCCGAAACCCTTCGACGGTGCGATTTCAAAGTTTTACGAGCAGGACGCGCCGGAAGAATTGCGCGAGGCCATCCGCGCCGCCGATCACAACGATATTCTGGGAAATTCATTTCCCTACAGGGAAAAGATGAAGCGCAAGCGCTATGACGAGGACCTGCGCGAGTTGCAGATCGAACTGGTCAAGGTGCAGTCGTGGGCGCAAGAAACCGGCGCGCGGATCGTCGTGGCATTCGAGGGACGCGACGCGGCCGGCAAGGGCGGCACGATCAAGCGCTTCCGCGAGTTTCTGAACCCCCGCACCGCCAAGGTGGTCGCCCTGCCGAAACCGAGCGACGAGGAGTCCAGCCAGTGGTATTTCCAGCGCTATGTGGAAAACATGCCCTCTGCCGGACAGATCGTTCTGTTCGACAGGTCGTGGTACAACCGTGGCGTGGTCGAGCATGTCTTCGGCTTCTGCACGCCTGCGCAGCGCCAGTCGTTCTTCGATCAGGTCAACGATTTCGAGCGCATGCTCACAGATGACGGCATTATCCTGGTAAAGCTGTGGCTGAACATCGGCCGGGCCGAGCAGCTGCGCCGCTTTCTGTCGCGGGAATCAGACCGTCTGAAACAGTGGAAACTGTCATCCATCGACGTGAAGGGTCTGTATAAATGGGAGGCGTACACCGATGCGATCCGCGAAACCTTCGAACGCACCCACAGCGCCCATGCGCCCTGGCATGTGATCCGTTCCGATGACAAGAAGCGGGCGCGGATCGCCGCGATCCGGACAGTACTGGGCAAACTCGATTATCCGACCAAGGAGGCAGACATCGCCTGTCCGCCCGACCCGAAAATAACCGGCGGACCGGACCTGATGCATGGTTAGAAAAGGCTATCACCACGGCAATCTGAAACAGGCGCTGGTCGAGGCCACGATCAAACTGATCGAGGAGAAGGGTCCGCTGGGATTCACCCTGTCCGAAGCCGCGAAGCTGGCAGGCGTTTCCGCCGCCGCGCCCTATCGCCATTTCAGGGGCCGCGAGGACCTGATCGCAGAAGTCGCGCGCCAAGGGTTCGAGATATTCGCCGACCTGCTGGAGTTCGCCCGGTCCAAGGGCAACGGATCGACCCTGTCGGCCTTCGAATCCGTCGGACGCGCCTATCTGGCCTTTGCCCGAAAGTATCCCGGCCATTATATCGCCATGTTCGAAAGCGGCGTCTCGATCAATGCGAGCCCCGAACTGGCCGCGGTCGCCAACCGCGCCATGAACGTGCTGATCCAGTCCGCCGAGGACCTGACCCGACACCTGCCCGCAGACAAGCGCCCGCCGGCCTCGATGGTCAGCCAGCACGTCTGGGCGCTGGCGCACGGCGTCGTCGAGTTGTTCGCCCGCGGCGAACCCGGCGCGCGGTCGCCGTTTTCCCCCGAAGACCTGCTGGAAAGCGGTCTTGGAATATACCTGCGCGGCTTGGGGATTCTGCCCGGTGACAGTTAGGTCCTGTTACCCCCGGCAGGAGGTCAGTCAGCCTTGGCGGCGACCGCTTCGATCTCGATCAGCCATTCAGGCACCACGAACCGGCTTACGATCAGCGTCGCCGATGCCGGGCGCGCCTCGCCCAGATGTTTCGCGCGCACGGCGCCGGCCACGGGCACGTCTTCCGGACGAACGAGATAGGTCGTTATCTTCACCAGATCGCCCATGCCCATCCCGGCGGAGGTCAGAATCGCCCTGATGTTCTGCCAACAGGCCTCCGCCTGCGCCTCGATGCCTTCCGGCAGTCTGCCGTCAGGCAACAAACCCACCTCGCCCGATATATACAGAAGGCGTGAACCGGAGGGGACCTCCACCGCATGACTGTAGGGGCCGACCGGGGCGGCGACCGTTTTCGGGGAGTGTTTGATGTTCATTGCAAAAATCCTCTGGTGGGCAAATTTCCGGCAGACTAAGCGCCAGTTTTAGATGGCGGTCAAGGCTCTCTGCGCTTCCCGGATCCCGCCATCGGATCACAAAAAGGCGCAAAGCCCTTGAAACCCGTTTGGGCTTGATTAGTTATGTTAATGTGATTAACATTTACATCACCGAAACACGAAACCAACAGAAAGGAAAATTGCCCATGTCTTCCCCCGCTTCCTGGCTCCGCTCGGCAGAGCGCTGGCTCGATGAGCGCGGAAAAGGTGCCTGGTTTGTCGCCATGATCCTCGGCTTCATCTTCTTCTGGCCCCTGGGCCTCGCAATCCTGTTTTACATGTTATGGAGCAACCGTATGTCCCGTTCATTTTTCTCGTGCAAATCCATGCACCGCCGTGGCTTCCAGTCCAGCGGCAACTCCGCCTTCGACGCCTACCGCGACGACACGATCAGGCGTCTGGAGGATGAGCAGTCCGCATTCATGTCGTTCCTGCAACGCCTGCGCGATGCCAAGGACAAGACCGAATTCGACCGGTTCATGGAAGAGCGCGCCAACACGGGCAACAACGCAAACGCCTGACGCCTGCCCCCTTGCGACCCCACCACTTCGCCCCCATAACAAGGGGGCGAAGTTCTTTTTTGGAGTTCACGGATGAACAATGATCTGGGCGGATTGCCCGACCCCGTGCTGGACGCACAATTCTACTCCGGCGTCCCGTTGAAGCGGCTCATTGCGTGGATCATAGACACGGCGATCATATTCGCACTGTGGATGGCCCTCGTGATCGGCACTTTCGGCACGTTCATCTTCCTGATGTTTTTCGGCCTTCTGGTGGTCAGTTTTGCCTATCGGGCCTTCATGCTGGACCGCTATTCGGCCACTCTGGGCATGATGGTGGTCGGTATCGAGCTGCGGAACGGGCACGGTGACAAGCTGGACAGGTCGCAGGCGGTGCTGCACGTCCTCCTGTTCCTTGGCCTCATGGTATTATTTTTAATCAATATAATCAGTATGATAGTCATGCTTGTGAATGACCGTGGACAAGGCCTGCACGACATGGTTCTGGGAACGACCGCGATCAACCGGCCCGCCGAATTGTAACAATTTCGAACTTGCCTATTGTTGGGCCGGGATTCTGTTGCTACCATTTTTTTGGCTACATCAACCAACAGACAGTAATCCGGGTTCTTCATGCGCCATTCGTTGCCACTTGCAACGCAGTTCTATGTAACGGCACCGCAACCCTGTCCCTATCTGGACGGGCGCGTCGAGCGCAAACTTTTTACCGCCCTGCAAGGCGATCACGCCAACCTTCTGAATGACTCGCTGTCTCAACAGGGCTTCCGCCGGTCGCAGAATGTCCTGTACCGTCCGGCCTGCGCCGATTGCTCGGCCTGCCTGTCGGCCCGTATCCGCGTCGACAGTTTCAAGCCGACCCGTAGCCAGCGCAGAGCACGGAGCCGGAACCGGAACCTGATCTGCGAAGCCTCGAGCCCCTGGGCCACCGAAGAACAGTATGAACTGTTCCGCCGGTACCTGGAAGCGCGTCATTCCGACGGCGGCATGGCCGATATGGACGTGTTCGAATTCGCCGCGATGATCGAGGAAACCACCGTCCGCAGCCGTATCGTGGAATACTTCCAACCCTCGGAAACCAGCAAGGGCAGACGCGAGCTTGTGGCCGCCTGCCTGACGGATGTTCTGCAGGACGGCCTGTCGCTGGTCTATTCGTTTTTCGATCCGGACATGGCGAAACGCAGCCTCGGGTCATATCTGATCCTCGATCACATCCGCATCGCGAAAGAGGCCGGACTGCCCTACGTCTACCTGGGCTACTGGGTGCCGAACAGCCCCAAGATGCACTACAAGGCCGGTTTCAGCGGACTGGAGATTTTTTATCGCGGCGCATGGCAGGCGGTCACCGATCCGGACAAAGTCGTTCCCGACCAGCATCCGCTGGGCACCGATCCGATCCCGGAACAGGTGGCGGCCATCAGCCTGCCGGATATTCTGACGCCTTCGCAGGGCTGAAAACTTCTGAAATGGCAAACGTCAGGACGCCGCGGCGTGTTGAAATAGCGCGCGCCAAGGGGCCTTGCGCCACCCCGGCGCGCGCCCTCCCTGTCAGTTCGGCAGCAGGTTCGGAACGATGGTGACCACCGAAGGGAAGAACCAGAGCAGCCCGAGCCCCAGCACCTGGATCAGCACGAAGGGGAATACGCCGCGATAGATATGCGCCGTCGTCACTTCCGGCGGTGCGACGCCGCGCAGATAGAACAGGGCAAAGCCGAAGGGCGGCGTCAGGAAACTGGTTTGCAGGTTCACCGCGATCATGATCGTGACCCATTTCGGGTCGAAGGTGCCACCATAGATCACCGGCCCGACGATCGGCACCACGATGTAGATGATCTCGAGGAAATCGAGAACGAAGCCGAGGATGAACAGCACCAGCATGACCAGCAGGAACACCACCCATTCATTCTCGAAAGACCGCAGGAATTGCTGGATATATTCCTCTCCGCCGAAAGAGATCACCACGAGGTTGAGCAACTGCGACCCGATCAGGATCGCAAAGACCATAGAGGTGACCTTGGCGGTTTCCCGCACCACCGGCTTCAGAACCATCGATCGCCACAGGACCCAGCAGGCGTAAAACAGCCCGAACATGGCGTAGAGGTAACAGACCTGCGCCACGATGGCCGCGAACCAGCGTTCGAAACCGACGACCTCGGTGTTTGTTCGAAGGTCGAAATTCACGCCGAGCAGCAGCATTATGACCATGGCGAAAGCCGCTTGCAGGATGATGGACGTGCGCCCGCCCTGTTCGTCCAGCTTGCGATAGGCCGCCAGCATCAGCGCCCCGCCTGCCCCAAGCGCCGCCGCCGGCGTCGGATTGGTGATCCCGCCGAGGATGGAGCCTAGAACAGCCACGATCAGGACCAGCGGCGGAAAGACGACGCGGATCAGGTCGTTCTGGCCCAGCAGGCCCGCCGCATAGCGCGCGCCGTAGAGCGTCATGGCGAATGGTGCCGCCAGGATCAGGAACGTAATGCCCGGCGTCGCATCAGGCGCGATAAACAGCGCATCCGCGGCCAGTGCCCCAAGACAGCCGGCCACACCCGTCAGCAGCGGCCCGCGATCCGCCGTTTGGCGCGCGCCGAACGCCGCGGACAGCATCATCAGGAACAGGACGAACACGGTCATCACGCCGCTGCCGATCGGCGGCGCGTCGGCGAGTTTCTGGACCTTCAACTGCTCGATCTGCTCCGGTGACAGCATGCGCTCTTCTTGCGTCTGAACGCCGCCTGCTGCCTTGATCTCGGCGGTTTTGGCCACGGAGGCATCCCATTTCTCTTGTCCGTGCAGCTCGATCATCGCCGCCTTGCACTGGGCCGAGACGTTGGTGCGCAGCTCTGCGGTTTCGCCCAGTTCGGCCATCGAAGACACTGCGAGGCTCTGGCTGCCCGAGATGTTCAACGC
>JBFIHV010000164.1:0-6250 GCA_041601595.1 Amylibacter sp.
TGGCTGGGGTGGTAGGATTCGAACCTACGGTACACGATACCAAAAACCGTTGCCTTACCACTTGGCTACACCCCAACAGTGCGGGCTATTTAAGCCGCCGTTGGACCCACTGCAAGCAGAAAATGGACGAGAATTGCGCTTGTGTCGCGATCATGGAGGACCTATGCGCATGTCGTGATGCAACACTATGACTCCGTGATAATCGGCGCAGGCGCGGCCGGCATGCTCTGCGCGATCGAGGCGGGCCGCCGGGGCCGCCGCGTCCTGCTTTTGGATCACGCCAAGGCGCCGGGGGAGAAGATTCGCATTTCCGGTGGCGGTCGCTGCAATTTCACCAACCTGAACATCGGGCCGGAGAAATTCCTGTCAGGCAACCCGCGATTCGCCCTGTCGGCGCTGGCGCGGTTCACGCAATGGGATTTCATCGCGATGGTGGCCAAGGCGGGTATCGCCTATCATGAAAAAACCCTCGGCCAGTTGTTTTGCGCCGGCAGCGCGCGGCAGATCATCGACATGCTGATGCGGGGCATGATCGACGCGGGCGTCGAGTTGCGCTTGCAGACCGAGGTCACGGGTATCGCGCGCGGGCAGGGCTACGACCTGACGCTAACGTCCGGGCAGGTGACTTGCGAGACGCTGGTGATCGCGTCGGGCGGAAAATCCATTCCCAAGATGGGCGCGAGCGGCTTTGGCTATCGGGTCGCCGAACAGTTCGGCGTGCCGGTGACCGAAACCCGTCCGGCGCTGGTGCCGCTGACCTTTGCCGAACAGGATCTGGGTCCGATCAGAGCCATGGCCGGCACTTCGGTGTTCGCCTCGGTGCGCTGCGGTGACGCCGCCTTTGCCGAGGGCCTGCTGTTCACGCATCGCGGCCTGTCCGGTCCCTCGATCCTGCAAATTTCTTCCTATTGGCGAGAGGGGCAGTCCATTTCCGTCGATCTGTCCCCGGATGTCGCGATCAAGCCCGCCCTGTCAGAGGCGCGCCGCGCCTCCGGCCGCATGGCGATCGCAACCGCGCTGGCGGCGCACCTGCCCAAGGCGGTGGCGCAGGATGCGGTGACGCGCGCCGGCCTGTCCGGCAACCTCGCCGACCAGTCCGACAAGGCGCTGGACCTGCTGGCCGATGCGGTTCACCGCTGGTCGCTGAAACCGGCGGGGTCCGAAGGCTACCGCACGGCGGAGGTCACGCTCGGCGGCGTCGACACCGACGCGCTGGACGCGAAGACCATGCAGGTCAAATCCGTGCCGGGCCTTTTCTTCATTGGCGAGGTGGTGGATGTCACCGGCTGGCTCGGCGGTTATAATTTCCAGTGGGCCTGGTCATCGGGCTGGGCGGCGGGGCAGGTCGTCTGATCAGCGGGTCAGATCGTCTGGTCGAAATCTCCGACAGACGGCTCCCGCCGGATCATGACTTCTATTGCGCGAAAGATCGCCTTCAGGTCTTCCGGGCTCTCGGTGCTCTCGCAAACGACGACGAGGTTCGGCGTGTTGGAAGAGGCCCGCACCAGCGCCCAGCTGCCATTGTCCAGAACCACGCGCGCGCCATTGACCGTCACGACCTCTGAAATCGGGCGCCCTGCCAGCGGGACACCGTTGTTCCGCATGGCGATCAGGACTTGGGTGATGCGCTCGACCACGCCGTACTTCAATTCGTCGGGGCAATGCGGCGACATGGTCGGCGTTGAAAAGGTCCGCGGCAGCGCGTCGCGCAGAGCTGACATCGACATGCCCGGATGGCGGTCCAGCAGCTTGCATATCTCCACCGCCACGCGCATTCCGCAATCGTAGCCGCGCCCGATGGGCTCAGCCAGAAAGTAATGGCCGGATTTCTCGAACCCGGCCAGCGCGCCCAGTTCCCTGACACGGCGCTTCATGTGGCTGTGGCCGGTCTTCCAGTAATCCGTCGTGGCCCGGTTTCGCCGCAGCACCGGATCGCTGGCGAACAGGCCGGTGGATTTCACATCCGCGACGAAGCGCGCGCCGGGAAACCGGCGGCTGTAGTCGCGGGCCAATATCACCCCGACCTTGTCCGCGAAGATTTCCTCGCCGTCGTCGGCGACCACGCCGCAGCGGTCGCCGTCGCCATCGAAGCCAAGCGCCAGATCGGCCCCTGTGGCGCGCAGTTTCGCGGCCATGTCGTGCAGCATCTCCAGCGCTTCGGGATTGGGGTTGTAATGCGGAAAGCCGTGGTCGAGGTCGGTGTGCAGGGGGATGACTTCGACCCCGATCCGTCCGAGGATTTCCGGCGCGAAGGCCGAGGCGGTGCCGTTGCCGGTGGCGCAGACCACCCGCAGTTTTCGGGACATCCGGAAATCGCCGCACAGATCGTCGATATAGGCCTCTCGGACGCCGCCGACGGCTTCGGTCCGCCCGCCCCGACGCGCGACGCCCTCGCCCGACAGCACGATATCGCGCAGGCGGGCCATGTCGTCCGGGCCATGGGTCAGGGGGCGTTCGAACCCCATCTTGACGCCGGTCCAGCCGTTCGGGTTGTGACTGGCCGTGACCATGGCGACGGCGGGAATGTCCAGGTGGAACTGGCTGAAATAGGCCATCGGCGACAGGGCCATGCCGATGTCCTTCACATGCGCTCCGGCCTGCACCAGCCCCTTTATCAGGGCCGATTTCACGTCCGGCGAATAGGCGCGATAGTCGTGACCGACCGCGATCACCGGTTCGATTCCCGCCTCGAACATCTGGGTGCCCAGCCCCAGCCCCAGCGCCCTTACTCCCGACCGGTTGATGTCCTCGGGATAGCGCCAGCGCGCGTCATATTCGCGAAAGCCGGCCGCCGCGATCCTCGCCGGTTCCGTGAAGCGCGCGCCGATTCCTGGTGATGGGTCCGCTGTGTTCGCCATGGGTCACTGCCTGTCTGTTGCGTCGGCTTCGGGTCAGGTGCTGATCTGTTCGCGGAGGATCGAAAATGTAAGCGAAACCAGCAGATATGCGCCCGCAAGGACCAGCAGCGCCAGCACCGAGTTTTGCAACGCCCTGGGATAGGCGGCCTCGTCCGGCAATACGGGGGCGACGCTGGTGGCCAGATAGATCGACTGCCGGTTGGCCTCGATCCGGGCCGCCTCCAGCAACTGGACCGACTGCGACAGCATTTCACGGCGCAGGTCCAGTTCCGCCTGCGCCGCCAGCAATTCCGCCCCGATCCGCGCCAGAGAGGCGGATTTCGCATCGTCGCCGGTCAGGCCGCCGCGCAGCTCGTCGATCATCGCCTCCAGCCGGGTTACGGATTTTTCCAGCACGTCGCTGCGGGTGGCGTTGGGCCGCGAATTGTCGCCAAGCTCCGCCAGTTCCAGCCGCTTTTGCAGCAGGACGCTTTGCAGGGCGCCGATCTGCGCCATCTGCGCGCCGGCTTCCAGTTCGGCGCTCAGCACGCCGCGTTCCTGTTGCAGCCGCAGGACCTTCGCCTGTGCGTCCGCCAGCCGCGCTTCGGCGGCCTCGTAGCTGTCGCGCGCGCCGCGCATCCGGTCGGCGCGCAGCCTCTGCGACATCTGGTCGACCTGATTTTCGGCCAGTCCGATCAGCGCCCTGGCATAGCGCAGCGCCTGTTCCGGTTCGGGCGCGATCACCTCCATCTTCACGACATTGTCGTTCGGATCGAACCCGATCCGCACCCGTTTGGCGTACCGTTCGAAGGCGTCCTCGTTGCTGGCCCCCGCGGGCAGGCGCTGGATCAGGTCGATGCCGGGATCGGCCAGCGAGGTCTTGAAATCCTGCGTGCGCATCAGTTCCAGCATGGCCGCCCGTGACGACAGGAAGCCCTGGACCGAGGCGCTCTCCTGCGTCGTGGCTTGCGGAAAGGCGGCCAGCAGCCCGATGCCCGCCCCGGCATTGCCCGCATCGGGTTTCTGGATCACCATCTCGGTATAGGTCGCGTACATCGGCGTGGCGTAAAAGGTGAAATATCCCGCCGCCAGCAGCGCCGGCGACAGCACGAACAGCGCGACGCGCAGCAGCATCCGGCGTAACCGCGCGCGGCGGCGGCCGATCAGTTCGCTCTCGATTTCCTGCAACAGGTCGAATTGCTGTTCCGGCTCCGGCAACGGCGCCTTCGCCCGCTTTTTGCCGGAGTGCTTGTCCCGACCGGACTTGCCGCGCGCCACAAGCGATTTCAGCTGCTGCACGGCATCCAGATCGGAAGAGGCCGCAAGACCGCGCTTCAACGCCAGACGCCGCGCGGCCCGCAATTGCTTTTCGGTCAGGTCTCCGGCCTCGACGTCCGCGATCTCGCCGACGAATTTGGACAGGCGCGGCTGCTTGCCGCCGCCCGGAGCGTCTTCGGCGTCACGCGGCATAGTCGTAGACCTCCCTCGCATCCCGCAACCGCTCGAAGAACTGCAGACTTCCGTTCCTGAGCACGGCGGCCGAAGTGCAATAGCGCTCCAGAACCGCCGGCTTGTGCGACACCACCACGGCGGCCGCACGCGCCAGCCTCTGTTGCAGGATCGGCATGGCGCGGCGGTTGAAGGCGGCGTCCGTGCTGGACGGCATGCCCTCGTCGATCAGGTAGATGTCGAAATCCATCGCCAGCATCGCGGCGAAATTCAGCCGCGACCGCATGCCGCTGGAATAGCTGTGCAGCGGCCGCTCGAAATAGTCGCCCAGATCCGTCAGATAGCGGCAGAAGCTCTCGATGTAGTCCGGGTCCAGGAAATACAAATGCGCGAGATAGCGGACGTTTTCGACCGCATTCAGTTTCGGGTCCAGACCGGTCAGCGTGCCGATCGGAAAGGAGACGCGGCAGCTTCGGGTAACCCGTCCTTCGTCCGCCGGCTCCAGCCCGCACATCATGTTGATCAGCGTCGTCTTGCCGGTCCCGTTGGCCGCCAGCACCCCGAGGCTGCGGCCCGGTTCGATGCGGAACGTGGCGCGGTCGAGGATCACTTTGCGTCTCTGGCCGGTCCAGTAGGACTTGCTGACATTCAGGAATTCGATCATCTGAGCCGTTGGTCTGGGCAGCCTCAGGGGCCGTCGGGGGGGTGAAAAACTTGGTTAACGCATTAGAGCGGCAATTTGTTAACGGCTTGTTACTTGCGCTCCAAACACCTAGCCTTTAACTGGTTGATAAATCTGTTGACGGTCAAAAATGGTGGTGTATGGTATACCAGATAGCCGAACGGCGGATCATTTGTTCATAACGCGCACGCAAGACGGGGGAGAGAATTGCGGACGGTATTTACAACGCTGACGTTGTTTGCGCTCTGGCTGCTTATGTCGGGTGTTTACGAACCGCTGACCATCGGATTTGGCGCGGTGTCGTCGATCATCGCGATCTATGTCGGCAAGCGCATGAACGCGATCGACCGCCACCCCCTTGAAATACATATCAATTTCTTCAGCATGATTTCATATTTCGGCTGGCTGATGGTGGAGATCGCCAAATCCAACTGGGCGGTGACGAAACTGATTCTGGCCCCGAAGATGAAGCTGAGGCAGAATATGTTCGAAGTCCCCTATGTCCAGAAATCGGATCTCGGGCAGACCATCTTCGCCAACTCCATCACCCTGACGCCGGGGACCATCACGGTCGAGGTCGAACCGGGCCATTTTCTGGTTCACGCGCTGTCCTATTCCGAGGATGATCACGAGGCTCTGGCGGACATGGGCCGCCGCGTGGCCGCAATCGAAACGGGTGCCGCCTGATGTTCATAATTGCCGCTTTTGCCCTGATCGTGGCCATGGTTTGCCTGCTGGTCCGTCTCTATGTCGGTCCGACGCTTTATGACCGGGTTCTGGCCTCCAATGCCTTCGGCACCCAGACCGTGCTGTTCATCGGTGTTTTGGGGTTCCTGACCGGACGTCCGGATTTCCTCGATATCGCGCTGCTGTATGCGCTGATCAACTTCATCGGCACGATCGCCGTTCTGAAATTCTTCCGCTACGGCTCGATGGGCGATGTCGTGAAGCGGCCGGCGAAACCGGAGGGCAGATAGATGCTTGCCGTGACCATCGAAGTCCTCAGCTGGTTCCTGATCCTGACAGGCGGCGCTTTCACCATCATCGGCGCGGTCGGACAGTTGCGGTTTCCGAACTTCTGGGCGCGGCTGCACGCGGCGTCGGTGTCTGATTCCGCGGGCGTGATCCTGCTGATCGCGGGCATGTGCCTGCAAGCCGGGCCGACGCTGATCACGGTGAAACTGATTGTTATCGGCGTGTTTCTGTTCGTCACCGGCGCGACCTCGACCCACGCCACCGCCAGTGCCGCGCTGGTGTCCGGCCTGAGGCCGCCACCCCTGAA
>JBFIHV010000165.1:0-6141 GCA_041601595.1 Amylibacter sp.
AGGACAGCTCCTTGCGTAAATTATCGCCATCCCCCCGCCGCCGGCACATTGCGCCGGTGTGGATCGGCTATGGTCTTACGGCACTCTGGCTTTTGGCGGCGGCGCTGTTTCTGTGGGTTCCGGCCGACACGTCCGGGACGGAGCCCCTGTCAGGTTCCGGCAAGCTGTTGCTGGGTTTCGCCATTCTGTTTCCTGTCGTCCTGATCTGGGTCGCGGTCTTTGTTGCGCAGGCGCTGCGCGCCATGCGGCAAGAGACAGTCGCCCTGCGCAGCGCATTGGAAAAACTGGTCCAATCCGTGAAAACCGGGCCGGACGGCGCTCCGGCGGCGCGGGACCCGGCCTTGCAGCGACAGTTGGACGAGATCGCGACCCTGACCCGCCAGACCGGCCATCGCATCTCGGCTTTGGCGGAACAGTCCCTGCGCCGGCCCGCGAAACCATCCGGCCCGCGCGCGGACGCGGCCCTGCGCGACAGCGGCCGAAGGCCGGCAGAGGACGCCACCGCCCAACCGGCCCTGCCGCTGAGTGGCCCGAACCACGACGAGCGCATGCCGATCTCGATCGCGGAGTTCATCCGCGCGCTCGATTTCCCGAAGACCGCCGACGATCGCGACGGCTTTCGCATCATGCGCCGCGCCATGGAAGAGCGCCGGTTGTCGAAACTGCTGACGGTGGCGCAGGACTTGCTGTCCGTGATGTCCGAGGACGGGATTTACATGGACGACCTGCAGCCCGACCTGCCGATGGCGCGGGTCTGGCGCCGCTTTGCCAACGGCGAACGCGGTATAACCATCTCGGCTTTGGGCGGCATCCGCGACCGCGCCGCGCTGACGCTGGTAAAGTCCCGGATGAAAAACGATACGGCGTTCCGCGACAAGGTTCATAATTTCCTGCGCGAGTTCGATACGGTGTTGCGGAATTTCGAACAGACGGCGGATGATGACGAATTGAACGCGATGGCGACCACACGCTCGGCGCGCGCCTTCATGCTGCTGGGGCGGGTTGCGGGAACCTTCGACTAGTCCGCAGATCAGCCCGACAGGCCGAAGGCGCTGTAGGGCAGGAACCGGACGGGATCGCCGACGGCGATTTCCGCCTCTGCATCCGGCAGTTCCACCAGACCTGTGGCCCAACTCAACCCGGATATCCGTCCCGAGCCTTCGGATTTGAAGGCTTCGGCCTGCCCGTTGGAATTGATCCGCGCGCGCAGGAACTCGCGCCGGCCCGCCTTCTTGGATTTCCGGAAGCCCGCGGGAACATCGAAACCGCGCCGCGCCGGCCAGTCCTGACCCGACATGCGGCACAGCGCCGGATAGCCGAAGACCAGCGTGCAGACAAAGGCCGCGACCGGATTACCCGGCAGGCCGAACACCGGCACGCCCCGCCACAGCGCCAGCGCCAGCGGACGGCCCGGCTTGACCGCGATACGCCAGGTCTGCAGATTGCCTTCGGCCCCCAGAATGGCGGAAACATGATCCTCGTCGCCTGCCGAAGCGCCGCCGCTTGTCAGGATCGCATCGACGCGGGGCGCGGCGGCATCGAGCGTCCGGCGCAGCAGGTCGCGGTCATCACCGACATGGCCCAGATCGACCGGCTCGAATCCCCATTGCCGGATCATGTCGAGCAGCATCGGGCGGTTGGCATCGAAAATCTGATGCCCCGCCACAGACGCGCCGACCGGCACGATTTCTTCGCCCGTCGACAGGACCCCGACACGCAACCGGTCGTGGACCTGCAGAGCACCCAGACCGGCCGCGGCGGCCAGCGCCAGATCGGGCGATCCCAGTTTGCGGCCCTTCACCAGAATCAAATCGCCGGCCGAAAAATCCTCGCCGGCCTTGCGGGTGTTCGCGCCTTTTTTCAGGCCGCGGCGGAAGGCGACGCGGTCGCTCTCCGACGTGGTGTCCTCTTCCAGCACCACGGTATCGACCCCTTCGGGAAGCTGCGCGCCGGTCAGGATGCGGATCGCCTGACCTGCCGGAACAGCGCCATCGAACGGCGCCCCCGCCGCAGCGCGGCCCGCGCAAAGCGGCAGGTCGATAATCTCGGCGTCAGTCAGGTCCGCAAACCGGAACCCGAAGCCGTCAACGGCCGAATTGGCATAGGGCGGATTGGAGCGTATCGCCGCCGCGTCCGCCGCCAGAACCCGACCGCCGGCCTGCGCCAGCGGCACCTCGCCGCTGCCCACCACCACCGACAGGCCGTCGCGCAACCGCGCCAGCGCCGCATCCACCGGTGTCCAGTCGACGCCGGGCGGCATGGCAAAGCAGTTGTTTTTCAGCGGCGGCGGTTTCATTTGGACAGTCCGCTCCGCTCTATGACGAAATCGGCGATGGAAGCGGTATCGGACAGGTCGAACACCGGCCGGTCGGCCTCCGGCATCGGCGTGTCCGAGGCAAGGGCCAGAATATGCGGGTCATTCGGGTAGATCAGCGGATGGCGCGCCTCGGCGCGGAAACACTCGATCTTGTCGATCGGCTCGGACTTGAAGCCTTCGACAATGATGATGTCGACCGGCGCCATTTTCGCCAGCAGATCGTCCAGTCTCGCTTCCTTTTCGCCGCGCAGCTCGTGCATGATGGTCCATCTGTTGAAGGAACTCAGCACGACTTCCTGCGCACCGGCGGATCGGTGCCGGTAGCTGTCGCGCCCGGGGTGATCCACGTCGAAACTGTGATGCGCATGCTTGACGGTGGAAACCGAATATCCGCGCACGGTCAGTTCCGCCACCAGCCGTTCGACGAGGCCGGTCTTGCCGGAATTCTTCCAGCCGGTGACGCCGAATATCCTCATGTCGCAAGTTCCTGCAGCATCTGGCGCGCGCGGGCCAGATCGTCCGGCGTGTTCACGTTGAAAAACGGGTCGATCGGGTCGGTGTCGAACGGGACCGAGGCGCAACCGTGGCGGTCCGTCCAGGCGATGACCTTGCGAGTGCCATCGACCAGCGCCTGCCGCAGGTCCTCGCGCAAGCTGATGGGCCAGAGCGCGAAGGTCGGGTGCCGCGACAGTCCGCGCTCCGGATCGGGGGTTGCCGCCATGGCCATGGGCGTGCCTTCTTTGCCTGCCGCATCCTGCAACCGGTCCACCAGATCGGCGGGCAGGAAAGGCGTGTCCGCCGCCGCGGTAACGATCCGGTCGAAGCCATGCGCGGCGGCATAGTCCATACCCGCCAGAACACCTGCCAGCGGGCCGGCGAAACCTTCGATACTGTCGGCCACCACCGGCAGGCCGAACGCCGCAAAGCGCGCCGGATCGCCGTTGGCGTTCAGCACCAGACCCGCGACCTGCGGCGCGAGGCGCTCCATCGCGTGGCGCAGCAGCGGTTTGCCTTCCAGCGGCAGCAAGCACTTGTCGCCGCCGCCCATGCGCCGCGACAGGCCGCCGGCCAGAATGACGCCGAGGGGCCTAGTCACGCCGCGCCCCTTTCCGGATCGTATCGGGATTTTCCGCCTCGCCGCCCGGAGCCGCATCGCGGATCACCCGCTGCGCGCCGCTCAGGCAGACATAGCGCTGGCCGCGCAGCCGTCCGATCAGGGTCAGGTCGACCTGTTTGGCGATCTCGACCCCCCAGGCGGTGAAACCGGACCGCGACGCCAGAACCGGAATACCCATCAGGGCGCATTTGATCACCATTTCCGAGGTCAGCCGACCCGTGGTATACAGCAGCTTGTCCCCCGCTGCCGTCCCGGTGCTCTGCATCCAGCCCGCCACCTTGTCGACCGCGTTGTGTCGCCCGACATCCTCCATGTAAACCAGCGGCCGGTCGCCTTGGCACAGCACCGTTCCGTGGATCGCGCCCGCCGTCAGATAGAGGCTGGGTGAGGTGTTGATGACCTTGGCGAGTTGATACAGGTCAGAGGTCCGGACCTTGGTATCCGGCAATTGCAGGTCTTCCAGACCCTCCATCATGTCGCCGAACACCGTTCCCACCGCGCAGCCCGAGGTGCGGGTTTTTTTTCGGAGCTTTTCCTCATAGGTGGTGGAGCCGTCGGTGCGCACGACCACGGTGTCCAGTTCCTCGTCGAAATCGACCCTCAGGACGGTTTCGTCCGGCTGCAGCATGCCCTGGTTGCGCAGGAAACCGAGCGCCAGATACTCCGGATAATCGCCGATGGTCATCGCGGTGACGATCTCTTGCCCGTTGAGGAAGATCGTCAGCGGGCGTTCCTCGACCACGTTGGTCACTGTCTCCTGCCCCAGATGATCGACACCGGTCACGGCCCGCGTCAGGCGCGGGTTGTCGGGATCGGGCGCGATGATGTATGACGCGATGTCGTTTGGACTGGACAATTGCCACCTCGGATGTTTTGGCGTAGGCATTGCAACCTAGGACCTTACCGCCCGAATTCCAATACAGAGTTTGCGACGATGTCGGATAAAAATTTCAACAGCAAACAGGCCTTCTGGCTCGGGTTTCGCGACGCGTTGCCGTTCCTGCTGATCGTGGTTCCGTTCGGCCTGTTGTTCGGCGTTGTCGGAAAAGAGGCCGGTCTGACCCTGTTGCAGGTAATGGCCTTTTCCGGCCTGGTCGTGGCAGGCGCGTCGCAGTTCACCGCGGTCGCCCTGCTGAGCGACCATGCGCCGCTGCTCATCGTCGTTCTGACGGCGGTGGCGGTCAATCTGCGCATGGCGATGTATTCCGCGGCACTGGTGCCACATTTCGGCCGGGCGCCCTTGGGGATCCGGGCGGTCCTGTCCTATTTCCTGATCGACCAGACCTTTGCCATGAGCGTCAATAAATTCGCAGCCGATCCGGGGATGTCTCTGGGGCAAAAGATGGCCTATTTTTCCGGCGCTTTCTGGTTCATGATGCCGCTCTGGATCGCCGCGACCTATGTCGGCGCGGTGTTCGGCGCCGCGATCCCGCCGGAGTACGCTCTCGATTTCGCGGTGCCGATCTGCTTTATCGCGCTGTCGGCGCCGGCCATGCGCAGTTTTCCCTATTTCGTGGCGGGCGTGGTCTCCATCGCCGGCACCCTGGCGCTGATTTTCATTCCCTTCAAGCTCGGACTGATCGTCGCCGCCATTCTGGCGATGATCGCGGGCGCACAGACCGAGGCCTGGATGAAGAGGCGCGCGCAATGATCACGGCTGGTCAATTCACGATCTGGTTCGTCATACTGGCGCTGGCGGTGGCGACCTACCTGATCCGGTTTTCCTTTCTGGGCCTGCTGGACGCTGAAAAAATGCCGGGCTGGCTGGAAAGGCACCTGAAATTCGTCGGTGTGGCGGTCATGCCGGGGATCGCGGCCCCCGCCGTGTTCTGGCCGGACGCGACAGGCGGCGATCCCGATCCGGCGCGCCTGCTGGCGGCGGCGGCGGCCCTGCTGGTCGGCATGTGGCGGCGCAGCGTGCTGGCATCGGTGGCGGCCGGTCTGGTGACGCTTTACGCGGGGCTGTTCCTTTTGGGCTAGATCGGCAGCGCGGTGGTCTTGAACACGGTCCGCAGCGCAAAACTGCTCTGCATCTGGGCGACGCCGGGCAGGCGCGACAGGTAGCGGCGGTGGATGCGGGCAAAATCATCGGTGTCCCGCGCCGTGATCTTCAGCAGATAATCCGCCGTTCCGGCCATCAGGTGGCACTCCAGCAGATCGGGGATCAGCGCGACCTCTTTCTCGAAGGCATCCAGAATTACGTCGGACTGGCCAGACAGGGTTATCTCGACGAACACCGTGGTCGGACGATCGACCTTGCGCGCGCTCAGCAGCGCGACATAGCCTTTGATGATGCCCTCTTTTTCCAGGCGCTGAACACGCCTGTGGCAGGCCGACGCCGACAGGCTGATCTGTTCCGCCAGTTCCGCGTTGGAAAGGCGTCCGGCCTTCTGAAGCCGCCCGAGAATTCGTCTATCTGTATCGTCGATTTCGAACAAACGCGGATTTCTTTCATATAATATTTATTTTTTCGAATAATATTCGAAGTTAGCCTTAAATCAAGCAAGACTTTGCAATCGCATTTCCGTCGAATCACGGCATCATAAAAAGAATGCAATTATCTGCCGAGGAGAGTCACAATGCTGATAGGTTGCCCGAAAGAAATAAAAGTCCGCGAATATCGCGTCGGACTGACACCTGCCGCCGCTCTGGAGGCCATCCACCGGGGACACAAGGTCATCATCGAGACCAACGCCGGCACGGGTGC
>JBFIHV010000166.1:0-6139 GCA_041601595.1 Amylibacter sp.
CGGCGGAGTAACCCGTGTCACGTTTCGCACCCCTGCCCGACCCGCCCTATTACGCCGTCATATTTACCAACCGGTTGTCCGAGGACAGTTTCGGATACGGGGAAATGGCCGAAAAGATGGAGAGGATGGCGCAGGAACAACCGGGCTATCTGGGACATGAGTCGGCGCGCGACGCCGCAGGCGTCGGCATAACCGTAAGTTACTGGTCCGACGAGGCGGCAATTCAGGCCTGGAAACAGGTCGCCGAACATCTGTTCGCCCAGCAACAGGGCAAGGCCAGGTGGTACGATTATTACGTTACCCGCGTCGCGAAGGTCGAGCGCGCCTATGACGGGCCGAAAAACAGATAGGGGCGCCCGAGGGCGCCCCGCTGGCAGTCATTTACCCAATGTCAGTTCATCGAGTCCTTGGGTTTCATCGAGTCCATGCCGTCCATTTTTGCATGAAATTCAATGGTCGCGCCGGCATCGCCGACCTGCTTTATGATCTTGGTGCCTTCGTCATGACCGATATCGAACCGGTCCAGGGTCTGGGTCGCCATGTCTCCCATTCCCAGATCGACAACTGCGGTTACATAGTTGTCGGGAACCATCGTCGGCGCGACCATCGAGATGACCCGAACCGAGTGCGCCTCTGTGGTGATGTCGAACGTCACGGATTTTCCGGCTGCCAGCAACACTCCCGGAGGTCCGTCAGTGCCGTGACCGATCATCGCGTCGGGCCCGATACGCTCCGCCAGCTTGGCCGGATCGCCGGTCAGGATCTGGTGTTCCGCCTCCGGCGTCACATATCCCATGTCGAATATTTCCGTGTCGTACTTGGCGTCGGCAATCAAGATCGGCGCCAGCAGTTCCTGATCAAGGTTGTTGGTTACAGTCACCGAATAGGTTCCTGCGAATGCGGCGGTCGAGATCAGGCCGAGCGCCACTGAACTGAGAAGTGTTTTGATCATCATTGTGTATCCCCTTCACGTTTGAACGATGCCGAAGGGATAAGACAAATTGATCGCCGTTTCAAAACACGTTGATTGACGGTTATGTGTGAATAATTACTGACTTTTTTGTGCGCGGAGCGTGAGGCTCCGTTACCTCTTCTGCGGCGCGGCGTACGCGTCCGGCCACGGGGCGTCGGCACAATTGTCCCGATCTTTTCCAAGGCCGCCTTGCACGTCAGGGACGGTAAGTTTAAGAGAACCGCGACAGTTCCCAAACAAAAGGTTGCGCCGAGATGATCCCACGTTATTCCCGCCCCGACATGGTCAAAGTCTGGTCCCCGGAAACCAAGTTCCGCATCTGGTACGAGATTGAGGCCCATGCCTGCGATGCGCAAGCGGAACTCGGCGTCATTCCCAAGGCAAGTGCCGAAGCGGTCTGGAAAGCCAAGAACGTCGAATTCGACGTCGCGCGGATCGACGAGATCGAGGCCGTCACCAAGCATGACGTGATCGCGTTTCTGACACATCTGGCGGAAATCATCGGCAATGAGGAAGCCCGCTTCGTGCATCAGGGCATGACGTCGTCCGACGTGCTGGATACCTGCTTCAACGTGCAACTGGTCAAGGCCGCCGACATCATCATCGACGATATCGACAAGCTGCTGGCGGTGATCAAGCGCCGCGCCATAGAGCACAAGGACACCGTCTGCATCGGACGGTCTCACGGCATCCACGCGGAACCCGTGACCTTCGGCCTGAAAATGGCGCAGGCCTATGCCGAAATGGACCGCAACCGCGCCCGCATGGTCGAGGCGCGGCGCGAGATCGCGACCGGCGCCGTATCGGGCGCCGTCGGTACCTTCGCCAACGTGGACCCGTATGTGGAAGAATATGTCTGCGAGAAACTCGGACTGGTTCCCGAACCTGTCTCGACACAGGTGATCCCGCGCGACCGCCACGCCGCCTTTTTCGCGGCCATGGGTGTCGTCAGCTCCTCGATCGAGCGTATCGCCACTGAAATCCGCCACCTGCAACGCACGGAAGTGCTTGAAGTCGAAGAGTATTTCTCTCCGGGCCAGAAGGGTTCCTCGGCCATGCCGCACAAGCGGAACCCGGTTCTGACGGAAAACCTGACCGGCCTTTCGCGGCTGGTGCGTATGGCGGTTGTTCCGGCTCTGGAAAACGTCGCCCTGTGGCACGAGCGCGATATCTCGCACTCTTCGGTGGAGCGCAACATCGGGCCGGACACCACGGTGACGCTGGATTTCGCGCTGGCGCGCCTGACCATGGTGATCGACAAGCTGGTTGTCTATCCGGACAATATGATGAAAAACCTCAACAAATTCAAAGGTCTGGTTCATTCGCAGCGCGTCCTGCTGGCGCTGACGCAAAAAGGCGTGTCGCGTGAAGACGCTTATCGGCTGGTCCAGCGCAACGCGATGAAGGTCTGGGAACAGGGCGCCGACTTCATGGAAGAGCTGAAAGCCGATCCCGAGGTCAGGGCCGCTATGTCAGATACGGAAATCGAGGAGAAATTCGATCTGGCCTATCACACGAAACACGTCGACACGATTTTCAAGCGGGTGTTCGGCTGATCGCCTGACGCTACATAGCGCCGCCAAAGTGCGGAACGCCCGAACATTGTCCGGGCGTTCCGCAGATTAACACTCAGACTTCTTTCATGATCTGAACCTTGGCCTGAGCCATCAGTTCAGCCATTTTCATCCGGATCGTCTTTTCGTCCGCCTTATCCCCGAGATCGCCGGAAACCTTCTTGAAGACATCTTCCTCGCCGGCTTCCTTGAAGTCGGACTTTACGACTTCAATAGCGTATTCATCCGCAGCTTCGCCGGCCTTGCCCAGCAAACCCGCGGCCCAAAGACCGAGCAGCTTGTTTCGCCGCGCCTGTGCCTTGAACAGCATCTCTTCGTCATGCGCGAATTTATTTTCAAAGGTATGTTCGCGGTCATCAAATGTGCTCATCTTTGTTCTCCTGTTTGCACCTTGCGTTCTAATATGGACAAAACTTCAACGAACAACAAGATAGCCGACAGTACATACTTGCCGCAGGTTGATTGAAAGCCTATAGAAAACCCACAATTCACACTGCGAAAGCGCCCTCCCCACACGCATCGGAGATAATTCATGTCCCGTCGGAAGAAAATTTACGAAGGCAAAGCCAAAATTCTGTATGAAGGTCCGGAGCCCGGAACCATCGTTCAGTATTTCAAGGACGATGCCACCGCCTTCAATGCGCAGAAAAAAGACGTGATCGAGGGCAAGGGCGTTTTGAACAACCGGCTGTGCGAGCACTTCATGCTGGGACTTGGGGCCATCGGCGTGCCGACGCATTTCATCCGCCGCCTGAACATGCGCGAGCAACTGGTCCGCGAGGTGGAGATCATTCCGCTGGAGGTCATCGTGCGCAACGTGGCCGCCGGTTCGCTGTCGCAGCGTCTGGGCATCGAGGAAGGCACGCAACTGGCGCGCCCGATCGTCGAGTTCAGCTACAAGAACGATGCGCTCGGCGATCCGCTGGTCGCCGAGGAACATATCATCGCCTTCAACTGGGCCAGCCAGCAGGATCTGGACGACATCATCGCGCTGGCGCTGCGGGTCAACGATTTCATGTCCGGCGTGATGTATGGCGTCGGCATCCGCCTGATCGATTTCAAGATCGAGATCGGACGGATCTACGAGGGCGATTTCCACCGCCTTGTCGTGGCCGACGAAATCAGCCCCGACAGCTGCCGCCTGTGGGACGCGAAAACCAACCAGAAGCTGGACAAGGACGTGTTCCGCCGCGATCTGGGCAGCCTGACGGATGCCTATAGCGAAGTGGCGCGCAGGCTGGGCCTGATGCCGGAAAGCGGCAAGACGCATCCCGGACCGAAATTGGTAAATTAAGAGGAATTCCATGAAAGCCAGAGTGACTGTTACATTGAAAGCCGGCGTTCTGGACCCTCAGGGCGAGGCGGTTCGCCGCTCGCTCGGGGCCCTGGGCTTCGAAGGCGTCGAGGCCGTGCGCCAGGGCAAGGTGATCGAACTGGATCTGGCCGAGACCGATCCGGCGACCGCAGAGGAAAACGTGCGCAAGATGTGCGAGAAACTGCTGGCCAACACGGTCATCGAAAACTACGCGATAGAGATCGTCTGATGCGCGCGGCCGTTATCCAGTTTCCGGGTTCGAACTGCGACAGGGACATGGCCGTCGCCTTCGACAAGGTGTCGGGCCACAACAAGCCGACCCAGATGGTCTGGCACAAGGATGACCACCTGCCCGAAGGGCTGGATGTCATCGGCATTCCCGGCGGGTTTTCCTTTGGCGACTACCTGCGTTGCGGCGCGATTGCAGCACGCTCTCCGATCGTTCAGTCGGTGGTGGAGTTCGCAAGGCGCGGCGGGTACGTCCTCGGCATCTGCAACGGCTTCCAGGTCCTGACGGAATCCGGCCTGCTGCCCGGCGTCCTGATGCGCAACTCGAACCTCAAGTTCATCTGCAAGGATGTGGATGTGATCGTCAGGACGACGGACTCGGCGTTTACGAACCGCTACGCGAAGGGCCAGAAACTTCGGATGCCAATCGCGCACCACGACGGCAATTACACGACCGATCCCGACTCTCTGCGCCGCCTGAAGGACGAGGACCGCATTGCGTTCACCTATGACGTCAATCCGAACGGGTCGCTGGACGATATCGCAGGTATCCTGTCGGAAAACCGCAGGGTTCTGGGGATGATGCCGCACCCCGAGCGGCTGAACGACCCGCAGCTTGGCGGGACGGACGGTTCCGGTCTGTTCGAGAGCATCGCCGAAGCGCTGGTTTCCGCTTAAAGCCGGATTGGACGTAAGAACGCTTGAGCCGGCCCCTGCGCGGCCCTATCTTCTGTACATGAGATGGATCAAACCAGCGAAACAGGAATCATGGACATGGGCACAGATCATGGTGCGCATCGGCATTCTGTTGCTGGTGCTGTCCACGATTCTGGTTATCTGGTTGTCGAACCTGTATTTCACGGAACGGTTCACCCGCGCCACCCGGGTCAGCGCCGAAAAGCAGATTTCCCTCTATAGCGGCCGTATCATCAGCGAAATCCAGCGCAGTTCGATTGTTCCGCTGTTGCTGTCACGCGACACCACGCTGGTGTCCGCACTGGACACGGCGGATTATGCGCTCGCCTCTCAGCGCCTGATTTCCTATCAGGGGGAAATCGGCGCGAAATCGGTGGTCCTTCTGGACAAGGAGGGCCGAACCGTTGCCGCTACCGACCGGCGCGAACTGGGTACGCTGCTCCGAGACAAGCCGTATTTCCATGAAGCCCTCCGGCAGAACGACACGATCTTCACCACGACCGGCGTCGTGGAGGGACCGATCCAGTTCTTCTTTTCCCGCCGCATCGAAAGCAAACAGGTCGTCACCGGCGTCATTCTGGTGGAGGTCGATCTGGACCGCCTGTTCGACACATGGTCGGGTGCCAACGCCACGATCATCGTCACCAATTCCGAGGGCCAGATACTTCTGTCCACCGAACGGCAGTTCGAACACAAGACCCTGACCGAGGCGCTATCGTCCAACCCGCCGCAATCGGCCTACGAGCGCGCGATCCGGGCCACGAACGAATGGAGCCAGACACTGGCCGACTCCTATGTCCGCGGCAAGCCGCTGTACCGTCTCGACACGAAGATCGCGTTCCAGGGCTGGGAACTGAGCTACCTGACATCCTTCGACGCGGTGCGCGCGCGGGTGAACGGTCTGCTGGCGCTGGAAATCACCGCCATAGCCATGATTATCGCGCTCAGTTTCTATATCCTGTCGCGTCGCGCGATCCGGCAATCCTTTCTGTTCAAGGCGGAATCCGAACAGCTGCGCGCATTGAACGAGCGCCTGTCGAACGAGATCGCCGAGCGCGAACGGGTGGAGCAGAACCTGCGCGTCGCCGAGCAGAGCCTTGCGCAAAGCTCCAAGCTGGCGGCGCTGGGCGAAATGTCGGCCGCGGTCAGCCACGAGTTGAACCAGCCGCTGGCGGCGATGCGGACCTATCTGGCGGGTGCGAAACTGCTGATCAAGCGGCGGCGGCCGGACGAGGCGTTGTCCAGTTTCCAGCGCATCGACGACCTGATCGGCCGTATGGGCGCAATCACGAAACAGCTCAAATCCTATGCCCGCAAGGGCGGCGACGATCTGGTCCAGGTGGACTTCCGCGA
>JBFIHV010000167.1:0-6120 GCA_041601595.1 Amylibacter sp.
GAGAGGGTCCTTCAATCCGCTGTCCGTGAAAGATGCCAGTTCATCGCTCAAGCGGAACCAGATAGAGACGCGATCGTTCAACACCGCGCCGTTTTCGAATTTCGCAGTGGAGCCATCTTCATTAAGTTCCGGCATTTTTTCGGGTCAGGCGGACAATACGCTCGCTTATTCCCATTTAAGATACGGCGTCAGTGCGCCGGCGGTAAGTGCCGGAAGCTTGAATGCCATATTCACACCCAATCAGAACTCCAGGGCGCTCTGGAATAACATAACATCTCTCGTAATTTCGATTGACCTCTTGGCGGCCCAGACGGCAATCCGGACGATCGGAGTGGTATTTGCAGAAGATTTCGTGCCGGAATGGGTGCTTTTTGAAACCTCGGTGGATGGCGTCAGTTGGCAACAAGTCGAAAATCTGCCCGGCTCGCGCGTAACGTCGTGGTCAAGTCGCGGCTTTATCGGAGGCTCGTTCAGGTACGTCCGCTTCACGATGTCAACCAGCGTCCCGAAGAACTTTTCCATCGCACAATTGTTCGGTTGGTGGAAAGGAGAGGATCAGGGTGCCTATCTGCCAACCGGAGGTGGGGATATTTACGGTGATACCAAGCTTCACTCCGGCAAGTCGGTACTGTTCACTTCGTCGAACGGCGCCGGCGCGGGTGGTCTGAGTGTCGACAACAGCAATAGGCTTATGATCAGCGCGACTGGTGGTGTCAAGTTGAACGGCACGCGAATTCTTGGTGATCAGCAACCTGCTGTGGCCGATCCCGTAGGCGGTTCCGTTGTGGATACAGAGTGTCGGGCGGCATTGATCGCACTGGCGGATCGTATTCGGAACCACGGACTGATCAGCTTGTAAGACGAAGAGAAAGTGTTGAGCAATGGTGAACCATTGCTCAACAGAACTAGGCAAGGATTGTCAGGGGGCTCTCGAGATAGCCGACTATAGCATTCAGAAACTCGGCGCCGAGGGCCCCGTCGATGACGCGGTGGTCCACTGACAGCGTAACGGACATCACTGTTGCCGCTGTTATGCCGCCATCATCGGAGACCACGGGCCGCTTTTTACCGGCGCCGACCGCGAGGATTGCCCCGTGTGGCGGGTTGATGACCGCATCGAAGTTATCGACGCCGAACATGCCGAGGTTGGAAATCGCGAAGCTTCCGCCTTGGTATTCATGTGGAGCCAGTTTCTTGTCCCGGGCCTTACCCGCAAGTTGCTTCATCTCGGTGGAGATTTCTGAGAGGGTTTTCCGGTCGCTGTCCCGAATGACGGGCGTGAACAATCCATCCTCGACCGCGACTGCAACAGCTACATCCGACGGCTTCAGTTTCAGTATCCTGTCTCCGGCCCATACGGCGTTGCTGTTCGGAACGTCCTGCAAGGCTTTTGCGCAGGCCTTGATTACAAAATCATTTACCGAAAGTTTCACGCCGCTTCTTTCCAGTCCCGAGTTGATTTCCGCCCTCAGCGCCAGCAAGCGATCGATTCTGATATCACGGCGCAGATAGAAATGCGGGATGGACTGCTTGGCTTCCGTCAGGCGCTGCGCGATTGTCTTGCGCATCCCGTTCAACGAGACTTCTTCGAATTCCCGGTCGGAATACATTGCCTTGATCGTTTCGCTGCTTGCCGACTGAGCCATGGCCGGCGCAGCTTCGGGTAGGGTCTTGGGCGCGGCAGAAAAACCTTCGACATCGGATTTGACTATCCGCCCGTGCGGCCCGGACCCGTCGATTTGCGAAAGGTCGATTTTTCTGTCGGCCGCCAACCGTCGGGCCAGCGGAGATGCAAAGACCCTTTCGGAGTTACCGCCTTTTGGCGCAGTAACCGCAGCTTTCGGTTGCTCTTTTGCCTGTGCCTTGGCCGTTGGCATGTCCGGCTTTGTTTCCGCGGGTTTTTCGATCTTCTTTTCCGCTTTCGGTGCGGATTTCGCATCGGCATCGTCGGCGCTCTCGCCATCTTCCAGCAGCACCGCGATAGGGGTGTTGACGGATACGCCTTCCGTTCCTTCGGCGACCAGCAATTTCCCGATTACACCTTCGTCGACGGCCTCAAATTCCATCGTGGCCTTGTCGGTTTCTATCTCGGCTAGCAGATCACCAGACTGAACGGTATCTCCCTCTTTCACCAGCCATTTCGCGAGCGTGCCCTCTTCCATTGTAGGCGAGAGGGCCGGCATGAGTATTTCTGTGGCCATTTTTTCCCTCTTATCGGTAGGTTACGGCTTTGACGGCATCGACGACCTCGTCCGTCGTGACCAGAGCGAGCCGCTCGAGATTTGCCGCGTAGGGCATCGGTACGTCTTTGCCCGTGCAATTGATCACCGGAGCATCGAGATAATCGAAGGCCTGCTGCATTAGAACGGCTGAAATGTGGTTGCCGATGGAGCAGACCGGAAAGCCTTCCTCCACGGTCACGCAGCGGTTTGTCTTCTTGACCGAATTGATGATCGTGTCCGTATCCATCGGGCGCAGCGAGCGCAGGTCGATCACTTCGGCGGAAATGCCTTTCTCCGCCAACCGGTCCGCTGCCTCCAGGGCGTATTGCATGCCTATGCCGAAGCTCACGATCGTGACGTCTTCGCCGGAGCGCCAGATCTTGGCCTTGCCGATAGGCACCGTGAAGTCCTCGATATCCGGCACGTCGAAGCTGCGCCCGTAAAGTATTTCATTTTCCAGGAACACGACGGGGTTTGGGTCGCGGATCGCCGATTTCAGCAGACCCTTGGCGTCTGCGGCTGAATAGGGCATGACGACCTTCAGGCCCGGAATCTGCGAATACCATGCCGCGAAATCATGCGAGTGCTGGGCGCCAACGCGGGCGGCAGCGCCGTTCGGGCCACGGAATACGATGGGGCAGCCCATCTGGCCGCCAGACATATACAGGGTCTTGGCGGCGGAGTTGATGATCTGGTCCATCGCCTGAAGCGCGAAGTTGAAGGTCATGAATTCTACAATAGGGTTCAGCCCCGCGAAGGCCGCACCAACCGCGATGCCGGTGAATCCATGTTCGGTGATAGGCGTGTCAATGACGCGCTTGGGTCCGAATTCCTCGAGCAATCCCTGGCTGATCTTGTAGGCGCCCTGGTATTCCGCGACCTCTTCCCCCATCAGGAACACATCGCCGCTGCGCCGCATTTCCTCGGCCATGGCGTCGCGCAATGACTCGCGAACTGTTCGCGACGTAAATGTCGTGCCCTCGGGAATATCTTCCATCATCACATCTGCGGTGACTGCTGCCGGCGCTTTCGGCGGCGCGGTTTTTTCAGCCTGCGCAGGCGCCTCTTCGGACTTTGCCGGCTTTTCTGCCTTGGCGGACGGCTTGCTTTCGCCGATATCGCCGGCGGTTTCGCCGTCTTCCAGAAGAACAGCAATCGGCTCGTTGACTTTGACGCCTTCGGTGCCTTCGGCAATCAGCAGCTTGCCGATCTTGCCGTCATCGACGGCCTCGAATTCCATCGTGGCCTTGTCGGTTTCGATCTCGGCCAGCACCTGACCGCTGGTCACTTCGTCGCCCTCGGCGACCAGCCATTTCGACAGGGTTCCTTCTTCCATCGTGGGTGAAAGAGCGGGCATAAGGATTTGGATTGGCATGTTTTTATTCCCTACGCGTAGATGTCTGTATAGAGTTCTTCGATGGCCGGTTCAGGGCTCTCGGCGGCAAACTCGGCTGCTTCACTGACGATATTCTTGACCTCTTTGTCCAGAGCCTTGAGTTCGTCCGCGGTGGCGTACTTGCCGTCTGTCAGTAGATCGCGAACATGGTCGATCGGGTCTTTTTCCTGACGGATCTTTTGAACCTCTTCCCGCGTTCTGTATTTGGCCGGGTCGGACATCGAATGGCCGCGATAGCGGTAGGTGAGCATTTCCAGAATATACGGGCCCTTGCCGGAGCGGCAGTGCCTGACAGCCTCTTCCCCCGCGGCCTTGACCGCAAGAACGTCCATGCCGTCCACCGCCTGGCCGGGAATATTGAAGGCCGCGCCGCGATGATAGAAATCCGGTGTCGATGATCCGCGCTTCAGCGAGGTTCCCATCGCATACTGGTTGTTCTCGATGACGAAGATCACCGGGATTTTCCACAGGCTGGCCATGTTGAACGTTTCATAGACCTGGCCCTGGTTGGCGGCGCCGTCGCCGAAATAGGCAAAGGATACGTTGTCGTTGCCGCGATACATGTTGGCAAAGCCGAGGCCCGCACCGATCGGAACCTGCGCCGCCACGATCCCGTGGCCGCCATAAAAATTCTTCTCCGCCGAGAACATGTGCATGGAGCCGCCCTTGCCGCGGGAATATCCGCCCTCGCGGCCGGTCAGTTCGGCCATCACGCCCTTGGGGTCCATGCCGCAGGCCAGCATGTGGCCGTGGTCGCGATACGAGGTCACGCGCTGGTCGCCTTCCTTGGCGGATGCCTCGAGCCCTACGACGACAGCCTCCTGACCGATGTACAGGTGGCAGAAGCCGCCGATCAGGCCCATTCCGTAGAGCTGGCCCGCTTTTTCCTCAAACCGCCTTATCAACAGCATGCTGCGGTAGAATTCTTTGAGTTCTTCACCGGAAATATTGGATTTCTTGGATTTTCGGGCAGCAGCCATCGTTTTCGCGACCTCAATAACAGTTTAATATTAAACTATATTATATCTTTTGAATTCCGGAAACGCACGCTTCTTTATTTATGTAATATCAAATACTTGTGGGGAGCGCGAATTTTATCGAATCCGCAGTTGCGGAAAATCAGCGAACTCAACGAATAATAACGTCGTCAATCCGGGCGAGGCCGAGCCGTTTGCGGGCCTGCTCGTCCAGCAGATCGAGGTCGAGGAACTGGTCGGACAGGCGATGGGTCTTGTTCTGGATCAGCGACCGTTCCAGACGCAATTCCGCCAGTTGCTCCGTGAGTTCCGCTTCTTCCGCCTCGATCTGTATCCGGCGCAGGTGGCCATAGTCGCCCTGAACGGCGGCAAAGACGAAATACCCCGTCAGGCACAAAAAAACGGCGAAATATAAAATTCCGCCGAATGCACCTGAGTTTTTACGCGGGTTTGTCACAATATGCCCCTAAAATCCGTTCTGCGACGGTTCAGGAGAATCATGGCACAGTTGATTCGTCATGTGAATCCCCTAAATCAAAAAAAATGGGTGGAATCGCCGAAAATTGGACGATTCCACCCGAAAATTCCCGAAAACGTCAGGCTTTGCCGCGATAGATCTCCACCAGCTGGCTCAGCATCGCCAGCGCTTCGGAGCGTTCGCGCTGGAATGTGTTGCGTCCGATGATGGACCCGTTGCCGCCGCCGTCGCGGATGGCGCGGGCGTCGTCGAACACGCTGTCCTGGCCTTTCTTCGATCCCCCCGAGAACACCATGATGCGTCGGCCGTTGAATGCGGCCTGCATGCAGTGGGCGACGCGCGCCGCCTGTGTCGCGATGTCGATCTTCTCGGCCTCATAGACCTTTTTGGCCTCTCCCAGTTCCAGATGGTCGCTGGACAGCTTGATCTTGATGATATGCGCGCCCAGCAGGGCAGCGATCTGGGCGGCGTAGGCACCGATGTCGATCGCGGTTTCGCCGTCCTTGGACAGGTCCTCGCCGCGCGGGTAGGACCAGATCACGGTCGCGATGCCCTTGGCGGCAGCTTCCTCGCGCATGGCCGAGATTTCCTCGAACATATCGAGGCCCATGGAAGAGCCGGGATAGATCGTGAACCCGATCGCCGAGGCGCCGATCCGCAGCGCGTCGTCGACGGACGCGGTGATCGCCTGATCGTAGGGGGCCGATGCCGGCACCAGCGAGTTCGAGGAGTTCGCCTTCAGGATCATCGGGATCTGGCCCGCGTACTGGTCGGCGCCTGCCTCCAGCATGCCCAGCGGCGCCGCATAAGCGTTCAGGCCCGCGTCCAGCGCCAGCTGGAAGTGGTACAGCGGATCGTAGGCCGCCGGATTAGGCGCGAAGCTGCGGGCGGGTCCATGCTCGAACCCCTGATCGACAGGCAGGATGATCATCTTGCCGGTGCCGCCGAGTTTCCCCTGCATCAATATCCGGCACAGGTTGCCCTTGACGCCGGGATTGTCGGTTCCGTAGTTCGACAGTATTTTCTTGACCGCCACGGTGGCTTTCA
>JBFIHV010000168.1:0-6119 GCA_041601595.1 Amylibacter sp.
CCTGGCCATCCCTTGCCCGACCAGAACCTCAACTTGCCGCAGCTTCACGACGATCTCTTCCGGCGTGTGTCTTTTGATTCCCATATTTGATCCTCCGTTTCCTGACTATAAGGGTGGACCAACTCAATGGGGGAGGATCAAGGCCGGTTTAGGGTTCGGAACGTGCCCCAAGCGATGGCCTAGGGGAATGGGCTACTTGGGTTAGTAATTATACCAGTCTTTCACTAGCCTACCTATCACCAATTATCCCTTTTCCCATTCCCCGGTTTCATATTGGAAAATTTCGACTTCAAACGGTTCGAAATATCGGGAACTGGTCGTGATTTGGCGTTCACGCCATTTCAGGTCCGGGCATCACGCGACGTTTCGGGTTGACTTGGGCTTCACCCCAGGTTCAGGGAAAGTGCCTTGCGCAGTTCGTCGTCGGCCTTTTTGACCGGGTCCAGATCCAGACGGCTCTCGATGCCGGTCAAGTGGGATTCCATCAGCTTGACCGCCTCGTCGGCGCGGCCCTGCGTGACCAGTTCCGCAAGTTTCCTGTGCTCTTCAAGTTCGCATTCCCCTCCGGGGCGTTCCTCGTAAATTGCGACGATCAGCGAGGAACGGGCGATCAACTCGTGCAGAAATCTTGCCAGAATCGGACTGCCTGCCTGATCCGCGAGCACCTGGTGGAAATTGCCGCAGCGCTTGATGACAACGCCCTGGGCTCCGGAATCGTGCGCTTCCTGCTCTTCGCGTATGTGCTGCTCCAAGGCGCGGCGCAGTTTTTCATCGCGGCTTTCGGCGGCGCGCCGTACCAGATGGCCCTCTATCAGGCGGCGGGCGCGAAACACCTCGCGGGCCTCTTCCGCGCTCGGGTTGCAGACGAAAGCACCGCGGTTGGCGACGAGTTCAATGACGTGATCGCTGGCCAATCTGGCCAGAACCGCCCGGATCCGTGTCCGGCCGACATTGTACACATCGCAAAGCACCTCTTCCTTCAAATGCGTTCCCGGCAATAGCTTGTGATCGACAATGACTTCGAAAATCTTCTCGTAGATCTCATCGTTTTCCAACGGATTCTTCGGGTCCGATGCGCCATTCTTGCGAATTTCCTCGAGTTTCCGGTGTTTCATGTGACTTTTTCCCCTGTTATTTCCGATGCCTCGCGCACAGCCGAATAGCGAATAAGTAAAGGTTTTTTCACGACTCCGGCGACTATATCCGGCGTTTTGCGTAATGTACATGTCCACATTCTTACAATAATTTTGTGTACAAATCTATTTTAATATCGTACACAATAGCAAGCTCCAGAACCTCCGAAGGACATAAGAAACCAAAAATCACGGATTCGGGAGTAAACTGACCAGCAGGTTTCGCGGCGAAATGGACTGGTTCAAACAACAGATAGGAGAATACAATGAAATTGACGTCAGTAATTGCGGCCTCTGCGGTTGCGATGAGCCTGATGGCCCCGGCGGCCATGGCAAAAACGCTGCGAATGGCCGATTCGACCGACATCTCGGCAATGGACCCGCATTCGATGACCGAGAGCAACACGATCGGCTTCCTGCACCACGTTTATGAACCGCTGGTCCGCTACAACGACCAGCTGAAGGTCGAGCCCGCACTCGCCGAATCCTGGGAGGTGGTCGACCCGACCCGCTGGCGGTTCCACCTGCGCGAAGGCGTGAATTTCCACAATGGCAACCCTTTCACGGCCGATGACGTGGTCGCCTCGATCACGCGCGCGATCGATCCGGATTCGCCGGTGAAGAGCAACCTGCCTTCTGTCGCCTCCGCCGAAAAGGTCGACGACCTGACCGTCGATCTGGTGTTGACGGGAACCGACCCGATCCTGCTCAACTATCTGACCAACATCTTCATTCTCGACAAGGAATGGATGACGGAACACGACGCCCTTTCGCCCGCCGATGTGCGCAAGGGCAAGGAAAACTACGCGGTTGCCAATGCCAACGGCACCGGACCCTTCATGCTGGAAAGCCGCCAGCCGGACGCGAAAACCGTACTGGCCGTAAACCCGGACTGGTGGGATACGCCTTTGCACAACCTGACGAAAATCGAATTCACGCCGATCAGCTCTGACGCGACACGTATCGCGGCCCTGCTGTCCGGAGAGCTGGATTTCATCACTCCCGCCCCCCTGCAGGACATCGACCGGATCAACCGCGCCGATGGTGTCTCCGTGGTCGAGGGCCCTGAACTGCGCACGATCATGCTGGGATTCAACCATAATGACACGCTGCACGACACGAACCTGACCGAAGGCAACCCGCTGAAGAGCGCGGACGTCCGACGCGCCTTGAATCTGGCCATCGACATGGATCTGATCGCCAAGAAGGTCATGCGCGGCAAGTCGCGGAACGCCGGTATCCTGGTCGCGCCGCCGGTCCCCGGATATGATGCGGAACTCGACAAACGCGCGCCCGCCAATCTTGACGAGGCCAAGGATTTGCTGGCGAAGGCCGGGTATCCGGACGGGTTCGAGGTCGGGCTGGACTGCCCCAACGACCGCTATGTCAACGACGAAGAGATCTGTCAGGCCATCACCGCAATGTGGGCGCGCCTCGGCGTCAAGGCCCGTCTGACCGCGCAGACCAAAGGCAAGCACTTCGAGAAAATCCTCGGCGGCGGCGGCGACATCTTCATGGTCGGCTGGGCCACCCTGCCGATGCTGGATACCTACAGTGTTCTGTCGGCGCTGCTGCACACCAAGAGCGACCGGATGGGCGCCTGGAACCCCGGCGGTTATTCCAACCCCGAGATCGACCGGCTGACCCAGGCCGTGGCCGTCGAACTGGACCCTGCGAAGCGGACCGCGATGATGACCGAGGCGCTGAAGATCGCCAAGGAAGACACCGCGATCATTCCGCTGCACCAGCAGCCGCTGGCCTGGGCCGTGCGTGACGGCGTCCACCTGAAAGTGACCGCCGACAACAAACCGCGCCTCTGGTACGCGAAAATCGACGACTAGGGTTTCTCCCCCAGGGATGGCCGGCATTTCAACAGCTTGCGCCGGCCATCCGAACAAATATTGAACCAAAACCAGCCAACCGGGAGCCTGTCATGCTTGCCTTTATTCTGCGGCGCCTTTTCCAATCCGTCATGGTCATGCTGGCCGTCGCCCTGATCTCTTTCTCGATGTTCCGATTTGTCGGCGATCCCGTGAACAGCATGCTGCCGGAAAACGCCTCCTCCGAGGATCGCGCCGAACTGCGCGAGCAACTCGGCCTCGATGCTGCCGTGACCACGCAATTCGTCCGTTTCGTCACCGGCGCCGTCCAGGGCGAATTCGGAATATCCTATCGCAACAAACGCCCCGTCAGCGACCTGATAGCGGAACGCCTTCCGGCAACGCTGGAGCTCGTTCTTGCAGCCGCCCTGTTCTCGTTGGCGGTCGGCGTCCCGATGGGCATCTATACGGCGCTGCGCCGGCACGGTTTCCTCAGCAACCTGATGCAGGTGGTATCGCTGATCGGGATATCGGTGCCGACCTTCGTGACCGGGATCCTGCTGATCCTCGTGTTTTCGGTCTGGCTCAACTGGCTGCCGTCCTTTGGCCGCGGCGAGGTGGTGCAGCTGGGCTGGTGGACCACCGGGTTCCTGACCGTCAGCGGCCTCAAATCGCTGGTCCTGCCGGCGATCATGCTGGGCCTGTTTCAGGTCACGCTGATCATGCGCCTGGTCCGCGCCGAGATGCTGGAGGTTCTGCGTTCCGACTTCGTCCGCTTCGCCCGGGCCCGGGGTCTGACCAACCGCGCCGTTCATTTCGGCCATGCCTTCCGCAATACGCTGATGCCGGTGATCACCATCGTCGGGCTGCAGCTCGGATCGATGATCGCCTTCGCCATCATCACCGAAACCGTATTCCAGTGGCCGGGCATGGGCCTGCTGTTCATTCAGGCCGTCAGCTTCGCCGATATCCCCGTGATGTCCGCCTACCTGATCCTTGTCGCCTTTGTCTTCGTCGTCATCAACATGGTGGTCGACCTGCTCTATTTCGCCGTTGATCCGCGCTTGTCGATCAGCAGCGGCCGCAGCTGACCCCGGAGGAAGAACCATGCTTGCCAGACTGTTTTCCAACTCTTCGATCGCAGCGTTCCTCGACAGCGACCTGTTCTACAAGTTCCGCACGTCGCGTGTGACGGTCATCGCCGCAATTGTGACCTTTGTCATGATCACCGCCGCCGCCCTGGCGCCGTGGATCGCGCCGCACAACCCGTTCGATGTCTCGACGCTCAGCCTGTGGGACAGCGAACTGCCGCCGGTCTGGGTCGAGGGCGGTGACAGCCGCTTCCTGCTGGGCACGGACGGTCAGGGGCGCGACATCTTCTCGGCCCTGTTATATGGATCGCGGATTTCCATGTCGGTCGGTTTTATCAGCGTCGCCATCGCCATGGCGTTCGGCGTGAGCGTCGGGCTGATCAGCGGCTACTATGGCGGCTGGGTCGACTCGATTTTCATGCGCGTCGCCGATGTGATGCTCAGCTTTCCGACCATTCTGGTCGCCCTGCTGGTCAGCGGCATCGTGCGCGGCGTCCTGCCGAGCGAGATGCACGACAACGCCGCTCTGGTGGTGCTGGTTTTTGCCATCGCCGTGACGACCTGGGTTCAATACGCCCGGACCGTACGCGGCTCCACCATGGTCGAGCGCAACCGCGAATACGTGCTGGCCGCCCGCCTGCTGGGTCGCAGTTCCTTCGCGATCATGGTCCGCCATGTGCTGCCCAACGTGCTCGGACCGGTGCTGGTGATCTCTACCATCAACCTGGCAATGGCGATCCTGATCGAGGCGACGCTGTCCTTTCTGGGTGTCGGCATGCCGCCGACCAACCCGTCTTTGGGCACGCTGATCCGTGTCGGCAACGAATACCTGTTCTCGGGCGTCTGGTGGGTGGTGATCTTTCCCTCGCTGACACTGGTCGCCCTGGTGCTGGCCGTGAACCTGCTGGGTGACTGGCTGCGTGATGCCCTCAACCCCAAACTGCGATAGAGGACGAGATGTTGATGAGAACTCCGCCCCAAACCACCGCCCCGCTTCTGGAAGTCCGCGGCCTGTCGATCGTGTTCGACACGCGGCGCGGCCCGCTGACGGCCGTGGATGACATTTCCTTCGAACTCGCTCCGGGCGAAATCCTCGGCATGGTGGGTGAATCGGGGGCCGGCAAGTCGCTGACCGGCACAGCGATAACCGGCCTGCTGGAACGCCCCGGCCGCATCGCCGGCGGCGAAATCCGCTTCGAAGGCCAACGTATCGACAACCTGCCCGCCGAACAGATGCGCCGCATACGCGGCAAGAAGATCGGCGCGATCTTTCAGGACCCCCTGACCAGCCTGAACCCGCTCTACACCGTGGGTTACCAGCTGATCGAGACCATCCAGACCCATCTGGACATGACAAGGGATCAGGCCCGCAAAAGGGCCATAGACCTGCTGGCCGAGGTCGGCATTCCGGCGCCGGACATCCGCGTCAATCACTATCCGCACCAGTTCTCGGGCGGGATGCGGCAACGCGTGGTGATCGCGCTGGCGCTCTGCGCCAACCCGAAGCTGGTGATCGCCGACGAACCGACAACCGCGCTCGATGTCTCGGTTCAGGCGCAGATCATCGCCCTGCTGAAGCGGCTGTGCCGGGACCACGGCACCGCCGTCATCCTCGTCACCCATGACATGGGTGTGATCGCCGAGGCCGCCGACCGCGTCGCGGTTCTGTACTCCGGCCGGCTGGCGGAAATCGGCGACGTCCGGCAGGTCGTCAAGGATCCGCGCCACCCCTATACGCGCGGGCTGATGGGCTCGATCCCTGTCGTGGGCTCCACGGCCGAAAAGCTGACCCAGATCGAGGGATCGATGCCGCGGCTGCTGGAAATTCCCGAGGGCTGCGCCTTCCACCCCCGCTGCGCCCGGGCGATGGACAAGTGTTCCGCCATCCGGCCCCGGCCACAGCGCCTGAACGGCGGCGAAGTCGCCTGCCTGCTCTATGAGGGAGACAAGAAATGACCCGCAAGTCCGAGACGAAAGCCCCGAAAACCCTTCTGTCGCTGAAAAACGTCAAAAAGCATTTCGATATTTCACCACCTTTGCTGAACCGGATTCTGGAAAAGAAACCGGTGCAATAC
>JBFIHV010000169.1:0-6057 GCA_041601595.1 Amylibacter sp.
AGGTGCGTTCCGGTGACTATCGGCACGGAAGCAACACGGAGGGTGGCAAGATACCCCGCTGCCTCTTTCAGTACCGGCAGCGGCAGCCGCAGGGCTTTCAGAGGATGCGCGAAGGGCCGTCCCGCCTCGATGATCGCGGCCGGGGGATTGCCGGCGCGGACAAGCTGTGCACCGGCCGCAATCAGCAGCGGACCCGATCCGGCAAGAACGATGCGCCCTTCGGGCGCGCGTCCCGAGGTTTTCAAGCCGATCTGGATTTCGCCGACGGTTGTGACGGCGCAGCTTGTCCAGCCCGGCCTTGGTTGCACGAGCTCGCGCGCGCCGGTCGCCATGACCACGGCTTTCGGATGAAACATTATCCCGTCTTCCGGCGCCTGCCCGACGATCATCGCGACGCCGCGATAATCCAGTCCGGCGAAGCGCGTCGAACAGCGGATTTCGATGGCCTCGCCGCAGGATGCAACGTCGGCCATCAGCTTGCCTCGCGCCTTGTCGTGGGCCGCTCCGGCGATGCTCTGTTTCTGTCCGCTCCGGCAGGATGCATAAATTGCCCCGCCGATCCCGGGCGCCTGGTCCACGACGATGACGCGCTGGCCGGCCCTGGCAAGGGCTACGGCGGCGCTCAGCCCGGCCGGGCCCGCTCCGACGATCAGTATGCGGCTCTCAGTCATGTCCGGCTCCTGTAACGGGGTCAAGTTCCAAGCCGTCCCGGCACAGCAGAAGACACGCTTCCCGTGGTCCTGCACCCTTGACCGATACGAGGCACCCCTGACACTGGCCGATACCGCAAAAGACCGCATAGTTCTGACCCGTACGGCTGGTGCCGAAGGCTCGGATGCCTGCGCGGTTCAGCGCCTGGGCAACCGTTTCGCCGCTTTGGAACGCAACGGCCTGCTGTCCCCACCTGATAGAGCCGCTCATCGTGCAACCGCCTCTGGCCGGCCGAAACGGGCAGGTGACAGCGCGGCAAATTCCGGATCGGGACCGTTCCCGCAGAGTGTCTCCGCCACCTCGCGCCCCACGATGGCCGACAGGCAGATGCCGTCGCCTTCGAAGCCCGTGGCCAGTATGACGTTCGGGAGCGCCGGCAGGGCCCCGACGATGGGCAACCCGTCGCGGGTCGCGGTCCGCACACCCGCGAAGACGCGGATGACACGCCGGTTCGCCAGCGCAGGCAGGCAGTTCACGGCGCTTTTCATGATGTTCTTCACGGTCTTGAAATCGGTCTGTGCCGCCGTCCCGTTGTCTTCCCGGCTGCTGCCGATCAGCAGCTGGCCCGTTCCGAGCGGATCGATCACGACCGGAGCCTGCGGCAGAATTCGATGCCCTTCGGACTTGTCCAAGAGATAAGCCGCCGAGGTCAGCGGCCCCGGTATGTCCCGCCAGTCGGGGCCGGTCGTGCGATCCGTGATCAGAAGTTGGCCGGACCGCGGTAAAAGCGGCAGGTCGGGGAACAGTGCGGCGGTTCCCATCCCGGTGGCTATCACAAGCTTGCCGGCCGTCATTTCGCCGAGGCTCGTCTGAATCCGCACATGATCCCCCGCTGCCTCGAAAGCCTCCAGCTTGCAGGGGAAGTATCTGTCCACCGGACTTGCGGACAGATAAGCGTGAACCGCCTCATATCCCAACATATGTCCTTCGCCGGTCAGTTCGATGACGCGGCCGATGCCAGGGCCCAATCCGGCAACCGACGATTGCGACGCCTTGCCGTCTTGCTTCAGGGAAACCGGCAGGCTCTGATCCTCGAGCATATGCACCAGACGGTCCAGCGCATCGTACTCGAGCTGGCTGGCCCCAAACAGGAACGAGGGCCGGAGAAGGAACGTTCCCTCCAGGACCTGCCCCTTGCCGGCAAGGGCCTTGCAGTAGGTCAGCGACCTTCCGGCGAGGCCGGCCATCAGTCCGGGCTTCTTGGAGGCGACCGACACGGCGCCGTCGGACGCGCCCGATGCCCCCGCCGCCGGGCCCGACGCGTCGATGATTGCAACGCGCAGACGCTTTTGCGAGGCGTGCCACGCGATCGAGGCACCGATAATTCCGGCGCCCGAGATGATCACGTCGTAAGATCGCGTTGGGGTCAAGGTGCTCTCCAGGATACATATTCCGCAATCTGCAGTTGCCGGCAGTTCGCTGATCTACAGTTACTGGCTGGCGGGCCGCTTTTCGATGCAAAATGACAGATAGAAATTACAAATATTATTGGAGGTAATAAATCTTACAACATCATAGAAATGCTTCTTATAAATAAATTTGTAATATCGCCCCTCAATCTTGTATTGCTTTGTTGTCGCCGAGAGGCTGTTGTGTCGGTCAAGATGGCTATGCTTCGGACATAGAGACATCCTCAAACTGTCGGTAAGGTGGCCGGCAACGACACAAGACAACTTGGAGATCATTATGAAATTCAATACCTTCATGAAAGGCGCTTTGACCGCGATGCTTGTCACGTTCACGATGACGGCGGCGCAGGCTCAAAGCAGCAAAATTGATGAAATCCGCGACCGCGGAACGCTGCGCATGGCCGGTATCCTGAACGAAGACCCCTATTTTTCGAAAGACCCCCGCAACGGCGAGTGGCGCGGTTTTGCGGTCGCCATGGCGCGCGACATTGCGGAAACGATCGGCGTTGAACTCGAGGTCGTCGAATCCAGCTGGAGCAACTCGATCCTCGATGTGCAATCGGGCAAGGTCGACCTGGCGCTGGCGCTGACGGCGCTTCCGAAGCGGGCGCTTTCGATCCATTTCTCCTCCCCGACCTATTACAACAGCTTCGTCATCGTTTCCCCCAACGAAAAGCTGTCCAATCTGACCTGGGCGCAGTTGAACGATCCGGCCTATTCGTTCGCGGTTGACCTTGGGTCGGCCCAGGACAACATCACCAAGCAATACCTGCCGAACGCCAATATCCTGCGCTTCAAGACGCGGGACGAGGCAATTGTCGCGGTTGCGACCGGCAAGGCGGACGGCCTGATCAACACGGTGCTGAACGGGGTCGTAATGACCAAGCGCAATCCGGCCCTCGGCACCGTGTATGTGCCCGAGCCGACGCTATCCTCGCCTTCGGTGATCGGACTCAACTATGGCACCGACGAAACCTGGAAACAGTTCATCTCGGCCTGGGCGGACTACAACCGCCGTGTCGGCAACAACCAGACATGGATCGTCGAAAGCCTCGCGCCATTCGACGTCAAGCTTGAGGACCTTCCCGAAGGGTTCGATCTGGGCGGCTAGGTCGTCTTGGCGAAATCGCTCGGCGGCCCGCGATCTTGCGGGCCGTCCATTTAAATCATAGAGCCAAAAATAGGCCGGAATCCACTCCAACAGGTGACTGAATGTACAATTGGGATTTCTACACTGTGGCGCAATCCTTTGACCTGTTTGTTCAGGGGATGATCACAACGTTCTTATACACGCTCGGTTCGATCGCCATTGGCATCGTCATAGGCCTGATGACGGCTTTCGCCCGCCTGTCGCGCTGGCTCGTCCTTCGCGGCGCGGCGCGCACCTATCAGGAGATATTCCGCTGTACGCCCCTGCTGGTCCAGATCATGTGGGCCTACTATGCCCTGCCGCTGATGATCGGCGTGACGATCCCCAATTACATTGCCGGACTGCTGACGCTGTCGCTTTACGTGGGCTCGTTCTACGGGGAGATATTCCGAGGCGGCATCAACGCCGTCGACAAGGGCCAGCGCGAAGCCGCCGTCGCCGTCGGAATGTCCGGCGGGCAAGCGATGTATCACGTCATCATGCCCCAGGCGATCAAGAAAATGCTTCCTGCGTTTATCAACCAGTCGGTCATCCAGGTGAAGAACACGTCCCTGCTCTACGCCATTTCGGTCGCCGAACTGACCTATATGACCTATGTCGTGAACGGCGAAACCTACCGCCCGATGGAAGCCTATACCATCGCCGCCGTGATGTATTTCGCCATGCTTTTCCCGCTAACCCAATTTGCCGATCACTTCGAACGCCGGATGCGGCGCAGCGACTGATGGACGGCAGGAGGATTCCAAATGAATGATACGCAATTTCCTGTCATCTCGGTTCGCGGCCTCCGAAAGAGCTTTGGCACGCTGGAGGTCCTGAAGGGCATAGATCTCGATCTTCCGGCGGGCGAGGTTCTTGCCATTATCGGGCCGTCCGGATCGGGTAAGTCAACGCTGATCCGCTGCCTGAACATGCTGGAGCTTCCAACGGCAGGCTCGTTCACTTTCCGCGGAAAGCCGGTGGCAAAGAGCTTCAAGGCGCAGTCCGGCCATTACGGTGCGGGCACCCTGCGTCGGCGGGTCGGAATGGTGTTTCAGCATTTCAATCTGTTTCCGCACCTGACCGTACTCGAAAACGTCACGAAGGGACCGCTGGTCGTGCTGAAGGAAGACAGGGCGACCGCCGAGGCCCACGCAAGGGAGCTTTTGGGCAAGGTCGGGCTGTCCGACAAGTGCGCCGCCTTCCCCAGCCAGCTTTCGGGCGGACAGAAACAGCGTGTCGCCATCGCGCGGGCGCTTGCGATGCGGCCCGATGTCATGCTGTTCGACGAAGTCACGAGCGCGCTCGACCCGGAGCTGGTCGGCGAGGTGCTGGAGGTGGTCCGTGAACTGGCCGAAGGCGGTATGACGATGGTTCTGGTAACGCACGAAATGGCCTTTGCCGCCGAGGTCGCGGATCGTGTGATCTTCATCGATCAGGGTGTCATCGCAGAAGAGGGCCCGCCTGCTCAGGTGATGAAGACCCCGGGATCGGACCGGTTGAAATCGTTTCTTTCGCGGTTTCACGCATGATCGCTCGCAGGAGTTGCGCCGAATATGAAGAATAATGCAAAATCCGGAAACCCGAAGACCGTCGTTGTGGTCGGCGGGGGCCGTGCAGGAGAGGCGATACTCGACCTGCTGCACAGGGACGAGCGCTATGCGCCCTTCGTGTTGGAAACGGATTTCGACCGTCTGCGCATGCTGCGGAAAGCCGGAATTGCCGGCGCGCAGATAGACGGCTCCGATGTCAGCCAGACCCGACCGTTCCTGAGCGATGCGGCTGCGGTGATCTGCACCGCTCCTGCTTCTGTCGCGCCTTTTCTGGCACGCGCGGCAAACGCGGAAAAATGCCACTTTATCGATATGTGCGAAGACGTGTCGGTCATGGAGAGGGTCGCCGCCGAGGCCAGGGACCCCGACCTGTGTTTTGTATCCGGCTGCGGGTTGGCGCCCGGGCTTGTCTCGGCCTTGATAGATTCAATGATCCGGGGCGGACCCGGTCAGAGTGATCTTACCGCCTATGTCGGCGTTTTGCCCGCAGAAAGAACAAACCGCCTGGGCTATGGAAACCTTTGGGATATCGACGGTCTGATGGCCGAATACACCAAGCCATGCGGGGCGCTGGAAAACGGCGAGGTCGTTACGAAACCGCCCCTGTCCGAGTTGGAAGAGATAGCTGTCGGCGAAACCGTCTATGAGGCTTTCACGACTTCCGGCAGCGTCGAGGACCTTGTCCGGCACTATCAGGGCACGGTGAATGGACTGGTTTTCAAGACCCTCCGCTATCCCGGTCATCTGGATTACATCCGCTTCCTGTTGGATGACCTGCGGCTGTCCGAACGCCTGTATATGCTGAGGAACATGTTTTTGAACGGACTGCCGAAGGTCGAACATGACAAGGTCATCATCCATATAGTCGACCGCGCCTCCACGCCGCCAAGGCACCTGACCCGCCTTTACGACGCAACGCCTCTGTCCGACGGGCAGCACCGTTCATCGGTGTCGATCGTTTCCGCGCGGCATGTCTGTGCGGTGCTCGATATTCTGTCCGGGGGACTTGCTCCTCGCGGCGGGGTGCTGCATCATACCGATCTGACATTGGAAGTTCTGGGACAGAGCCGATACGCGGACATTTTTTGACAACGGATGGCTCTTCAGGACATGAACTTGGAAACTCTCGGTACATGCTTGAAAAGAGCGACGATAAATCCAGCCGCAAGATCGATATTTCTCTCTTGCAGACATTTCATCTGGTCGCCAAGACCGGCTCGTTTTCCGCCGCCGCGCGCGAATTGAAGATTTCCTA
>JBFIHV010000170.1:0-6040 GCA_041601595.1 Amylibacter sp.
CATATCGACGTGGACGTGACCGGCGTGCTGACCCGCGAGATGACCATCGACCAGGCCGGCGATACGCTGATCGACATGATCCGCCGCACCGCCAACGGCCGGAACACCGCCGCAGAGGCGCTCGGCCACCGCGAGTTCTCGATGACCAAACTCTACCGCAGCGCCTGATCGCTGTCAGGGGGCGGCCGGATATCCGGCCGTTCCCGTCCGCAGGACCTGATCGCTATTCCGCGATGGACGCCAGCGACCGGTCGACCGCCAGCCCCAGCTTGTCCACCAGTTCCCCGATCTGCGCGTCCTCGATGATGAAGGGCGGCGCCAGCAGCACGTGATCGCCGGACTTGCCGTCGATCGTGCCGCTCATCGGGTAGCAGATCAGCCCGGCCTCGAAGGCGTTCTTCTTGATCCGCCCCGCCAGTTTCAGCGACGCATCGAACGGCGCTTTCGTGTCGCGGTCCGCGACCAGTTCGACGCCGAGAAACAGCCCGCGCCCGCGAATATCCCCGACATGCGGGTTCTGTCCGAACCGCTGGTGCAGCGCTTCCTTCAGCTTGTCGCCCTGTATCCGCACCTTGCCGATCAGGTTGCGGTGCAGGATGGCGTTCACCACGGCCAGTCCCGCCGCCGCCGCCGTCGGATGACCCATATAGGTATGCCCGTGCTGGAAAAACCCGGACCCCGCGCCGATGGTTTCATAAATTTTCTTGCTGCAGATCATCGCCCCGACCGGCTGGTATCCCGCGCCCAAGCCCTTGGCGATGCACAATATATCCGGCGCGACGCCATCCAGATCGCAGGCGAACAGAGCGCCCGTGCGCCCCATGCCGCACATCACCTCGTCGAGGATCAGCAGGATGCCGTACCGGTCGCAGATCTCGCGGATGCGCTTGAAATAGCCCGGCGCGGCGGTGACAGCGCCCGAGGTCGCGCCGACCACCGGTTCCGCCATGAAGGCCATGACGGTTTCCGGCCCGACCCGCAGCAGTTCCTCTTCCAGCAGGTTGGCGGCGCGCAGCCCGTATTCTTCCAGCGTTTCGCCGTCGCGCCGCAAACGGTATTCGTAGCAGGGATCGATGTGGCTGACGTCGATCAGCAAGGGGCCGAACTGCGCGCGCCGCCATTCGTTGCCGCCCGCCGACAGCGCCCCGATGGTGTTGCCGTGATAGCTCTGCTTGCGCGCGATGATGCGGCCGCGCTTCGGCTCGCCCTTCTCGACGAAATATTGCCGCGCCAGCTTGATCGCGGCTTCGGTCGCCTCCGACCCGCCGGACACGAGGTAGACCCGGTCCAGATCGCCGGGCGCGTGTTCGATCAGCAGATCGGCCAGCTTTTCCGCCGGTTCCGTCGTGAAGAAACCGGTATGGGCGAAGGCCAGTTGCTCCAGTTGCGCCTTGACCGCCGCGATGACCTCGGCGTCGCCATGCCCCAGACAGGACACCGCCGCTCCACCCGACGCGTCCAGATACTGCTTGCCGGCGGCATCGCGGAAATAACAGCCTTCGGCGGAAACGGCCATCGGCGGCGGCGCGTTGATCGCGCGCGGAAAGACATGTGACATGGTTTCGTTCCTTCGTGTTCAGGCAGCGCCCGGAATTTGCACGTTGCGCCCGCCCTCTTCGAAATCATCGAGCGAAAAGGGCCAGACGGTTCCGGGCCAGCGGATTTCCATTTCCCGTTTCCGGGGGCGATAGACCGCCGTGTAGAGCGTGCCGAAGCCCACGGAAAACGCGGTCGAATAGAGCGGCGGCTTCAGGAAGGCGCCGATGAACTTGTCCTGCGTGTCGCGATGCAGCGTCAGGCGCTGCAACAGATAGCGTTCACGCTCGACAGTGGCGGTGAACCGCGCGTGGCTGACCCACTCCACCGACTCCTGATGGTTGGTGGCAACCGCCGCGCGGGTCAGGACGGTCGGCCGGTCGGGGGCCATCATCGCGGTCAGATAGTTGCGCTTCCTGTCCAGCACGGTGACGTTGTAGCTCATGTGCGACGGCACGCGGGAAAGCACCTCGCCCGCCTCTTCCGCCGTCTTGCAGGTTTGCAGCACATAGCGCAGGATGATCGGCACCCCGAACCCGTCGCCGACGACGCGCCGCCCGCCGAAGGTCAGCGAGATCGCCAGCCCGGCATCGTTGACGCCGTCCACCAGCCCCCACAAACCGTCGCTGGTGCCCATGACCTTTCGTCCGAGCCATTCGGTATGCAGCACCAGGCTGTCGAAGGCGTTCGGATCGTAGTCATAGTTGCGCACCATGACCGGTTCCTTGCCGGGCCAGATCGCCTGGCTGCATCCCGACAGATAGGGCGGCGGGCAATAGAAGCTCAGGAACCGGGCCGCCAGATCGCCGCCGCCGGCCAGATCACACAGTTCCTCGTACAGCGGCAGCATCTCGGGCATGTGCTCTTCCAGCGCCTTGCGGCTCTCCAGATAGGTCGCGCGGTTCTCTTCGCCCTCGCTCAGCCACCAGCGCTTGTAGTCCGGCCAGTATTCCCGAAACAGCCCGGCCCACTTGGGACCGGGCTGCAATTCCGATATTGCACGCCACATTACCACGTCGCGGGTCCGCCTACATGATCTTGAAGGCAGGGTCCGCAAGGGCCGGCCCTGCGGCCGCCGTGTTCAATGGCTTCGCCATGACGGATTGCTTGATGCCGTGAATCCACTTTTTCGCCCGTTCGTTCAACTGGAAGCCCTTGCTCATGGAGCGGCCCCGCGTGACAAGGATACCGATGTCCGCCCCCTCGTAGCGATAGTCGCCCGGCTGGAGGATACGCAGGAAGAAGGCTTCGTTCTCGCTTTCGACCGCCCGACGGTGATAGTCGAACCGATCATAGACCACGCGCCCGTCCTCCAGCATCTTGTAGATACCGGTTTCCGGCACGTCGGTACAGATATCGACGCTGTCATCGGTGTGTTTTATCACCATTTGCGACCAACTGTCGATCATCGAGGGATCGGCCCAGCGCGCGTTCAGTTCCTCGACATCCAGTTGGAACTTCTTGCGGGAGAATTCAAGCAGATGGAACAGGAACAGCGGCGCATCGGCGTGGGCGAAGGCCGCGTGGTTGGTCATCGACGAACAGCCGGTGATGCGCGGGTTCAGTTCGCCCAGCCACAGATCGCCGGTTTTCTTGTCGATCAGGAAGTCCAGTTCGAAATAGCCGCGATAGCCTTCCTTGCGCAGCTGCTCGCCGAATTTGAAGGTCAGGTCGCGGGCCTGCTCGCGCACCTTCGGCGGAAAGGCGGTGGACAGGATCTCGTTGCCGCACCAGCCGCCGCGATAGGGCGTCAGTTCCCTGAAGCCGACCAGTTCCGTCATCAACGGGCCGACGATGGTGCCTTCCTTGGTGGAACAGGCCTCGATGGCCGATCCGCGGCAGTCGATCCGCTTCATGATCTTGATCTCGCCCTCGCCGACGATCTCGTGCTCGTGACGTCGGAAATCGGCCTCGGACTTGATGAAGAACGTGGTGTGGCCGCTGTCGCCATAGGCCGATTGCAGCACCAGATCGTGGCCGATGCCGGCCTTTTCACAGGTCTTGCGCAGGTCCTCGTAGTTCTTGACCTCGGCCAGAACGTTCGGCACCGACGGCACGCCCGCCTTGTTGCCGATGCGCACGGTCTCGATCTTGTTGTCCATCTTCTGGCGCAGCTTGGCCTTCGGGAACCAGACCTCCGCGCCCAGTTCCTTGGACAGGCGCTCGGTTTCCTCGTCGAACATCAGGAAGACGAACTTGGGCTTGCCGCCGCGGCGCTTGATGAAGTCGATGACCTCCTTGTGCTGCAGCAGATAGTTGTTGATGTCTTCGATCGACTGGAATTCCGCATGCGGCTGTTCGCTGGGGCAGAAGACGTTCGGATGCTTGCCGCCGTAACAGTCGATATAGCAGATATACTTGAAGTTCTTGACCCATTCATCGAGCCCGAGCAGGTTGAAATTGGTGGCGGAAATGAAATAGATCGGATCCTCGTTGCGGTGGAAATGCCGGCGGATCTCCGAGATATTGTTGATCGTGGTAACGTTGGCCATATTGTTTCCTCTTCCTACTCGGCTGCTTCTGAAAGTTTGCGCTGGGTGCGCGCCGCCAAAGATTCGGGCGTCAGAACCCTCAGCCCGAGGTCGGCGCGGTAACCGTGGATTTCATTGACATCCAGCGCGCGCATGAATGCCAGGATTTCCTTGCTGACCACCTGTCCGGGAACCAGGATCGGAAAGCCCGGCGGATAGGGGATGATGAAAGAGGCGGACACCACCTCTTCGCCCCGCTCCAGCGCCTCCTTCAGTGATCCGTCGATTTCCAGATAGTCACAGTTGTTCTCGTCGTAACTCATGAAGAACGCCGCCCTGATATCGCCGTCGGGCGTGCCGTCTTCGGGGCGGAAGGCATCGTGGAACCGGCTGAAATCGGGCAGTGGCGGATAATCCTCCATCAGGTTCTTGACGCGGCGGTCGAAGGACAGGCGCTCCATCTTGGAGGCGTCGTCCAGCAGATCGTCAAGGCTGTTGGCGATCTCGACCAGCACCTCGATCAGATAGGCGACCGACGACCGCGTGGTGCCGATATTGGTCATGAACAGCACCGTGTTGCGCGATGTCTTGTTGATCTGGATGCCGTATTTGTCCATCAGGATCTTGGTCTTGAACGTATCGCCGTCCCAGCCCGTGCCCCCGACCGACAGGGTGACGCGCGTCGCGTCCAGCACGAACTCGTCCTTTTCCCAGCAGTCCCAGATATCGGCCCAGCCCTGCTGCGCGTCGTAATAGCTGGTGATGCCGCTTTCGCGGTGCTCTTCGGGGATCATGTCGCCGGCGGTCAGGATCTTGAAGTACTTCTTCAGTTGCGGATGGGTCGATATGGCGCGCCGCATCGACATCGCCGCCTCGACCTGCCGCTGGACGAACTCGAACCCTTCCAGCTCGACCTGCCGCCGCCCGACGTCGAGCGAGGCGATGATCTGGTAGTTCGGCGAGGTCGACGTGTGCGTCATGTAGGCTTCGTGGAAAGACTGTTCCACCTCGCCCTTGAAGTCCTGGTCGTTGACATGGATCATCGAGCCCTGCCGCAGGCTGGTCAGCGTCTTGTGGGTCGATTGCGTGGCATAGACCCGCACCCGCGCGTTCGGCGGCGGGATCAGCCGCGTGTCCAGCAGCACCTCGTCGTCGGCATCTTTCAGCGCGTCGTGCTGCGCCTCATAGGCCTTCTTGTGCGCCGCGCTCTTGAACTTCGCGCGCAGGGTCTCCGCGGCGTGCATGGCCGTCCGCTGGCGATAGGTGGGGCTGAACCGGGCAAAGGCGAACCAGGCCTCGTCCCAGAGGAAGATAAGGTCCGGCTTGATCGCCAGGCACTCTTCCATGATCCGTTCGACGTTGTAGACGATGCCGTCGAACGTGCAGTTTGTCAGCAGCAGCATGCGCACGCGGTCGAGCTTGCCCGCCGCCTTCAGCTGCAGCAGCTGGTGCTTGATTTCCCGGATCGGAACCGCGCCGTACATGGAGTATTGGTTCAGCGGATAACTGTCGAGATAGCAGACCTGCGCGCCAGACAGGACCATGCCGTAGTGGTGCGATTTGTGGCAGTCGCGGTCGACCAGCACGATGTCGCCCGGCCGGACCAGCGCCTGCACCACGATCTTGTTGCAGGTGGAGGTGCCGTTGGTGGCGAAAAACGTCTGTTTCGAGCCGAAGGCCCGGCTGGCCAGTTCCTGCGCCTCCTTGATCGGGCCTTGCGGCTCCAGCAGGCTGTCGAGGCCGCCCGATGTCGCCGAGGTTTCCGCCAGAAAGATATTCGGGCCGTAGAACGCCCCCATGTCCTGAATCCAGTGACTGCGCGAAATGGATTTCCCGCGGCTGATCGGCATGGCGTGGAAGACGCCGGTCGGCTGTTTGGAATACTCGACCAGCGCGGTGAAGAACGGTGACTTGTTGCGCGCCTGAACGCCGCGCAGGATGTTCAGGTGCAGTTCGAGGAAGTCTTCCTGGTTGTAGAAAACCCGCCTGCAAATCCCCAGGTCCAGACCGGCGATGTCCTCGACCGAGCGTTC
>JBFIHV010000171.1:0-6026 GCA_041601595.1 Amylibacter sp.
CAGTCGGCGGCGCCCCAGGGTTGCCGCCGATTTTGTTTCAACCTCACGGATTTTGGCGCGGCCTTTGCTTGACGGACCGTCAGACACGGCCGCGCGCGACGGCGCATCGGATCAGTTGTTCTGTACAAGCCGCAGGTGGCGCCGGCCAGGGAACTCTGTCTGGTGACTCTCTGGCTGCGGTCCGCCGGCCTGCGCGGCTGGCTTTCCCGGAAACGGTTGGCTCTCTTCGGAAAATCCGCCGCCGGACGGCAGCAATGTCGGTCCGGCGCCGGCGACAATCCGGGTTTTCATCTTTTCGACGATCCCGAAACGCACCGGTGGATCGTACACCGATCCCCGCATCGACAGCCCGCCCAGAATGCGGGTGATATCGCCATCAGCGTCCTGCATCGGCAGCAGCAGCATGCGGGCCACCGCGTTGAATTGCCCGGCCAGACGATATTCGACGATTTCGGGGTTCCCGGCCATCTCGTGCAGGGTTTGCTCGAATTCCTGACGATCCGGGACCTGGATCAGGGAACAGGCGGGCATGCCGCGCAGTTCCATACCCATCAGGGCGCAGATCCGTTCGCCTGCCAGCCGGAAGCGGATGCCCCCGATTGGATCGAACTCGAGGATGAACGTATGTTTCAGCGCAGATTTGATCTGCCTCGGGTCGATTTCAGACCGTGCGGGGGCAATCCGGCCCGCCCGCAGCGATTCCCAGTACCTCAGCAAGTCCATGATCACACGATTGCTGCCGTGCCGGTCCGGCTTGAACAGGCTTTCAACTTTTCTGTCGTGTCCCGCGGTGTCCTGCATTTCACATACCCTACTCAAATCAATAAATATTGCGTCGCTTTATTGAGAAATTAGAGACAATTTGTTAACTATCCCTTCACGAAGCTCGTATTGTGGGTTTTGCCTTAAATTGTCCTTAAAAGAGAGGCAAATTTTCTCGGATGGTTAACTCGATGACGGCGTTCTCCACCGTATCCGGCACGCACGCCGGTACGCGGTGGACTTGGGAGATGCGCGGCGTGAACGGTCGTGGTCTGGATATCCGCACGCGACTGCCCGAAGGTTGCGAGGTGCTGGATCAGGCCCTGCGCGCGGCCCTTGGCGCGGCGGTGGCGCGCGGCACGATCAATGTCGGCCTCAAGGTCAAACGCGACCCCGCCGAGAGTGTTCCGGTCCTCAACCAGGCGGCGCTGACCAATGCGATCCAGGGGGCGCTGACCACAGAGGCGCAGGCCGGCGCTGCGGGGCTGCATCTGGCGCCGATGTCGGCGGCGGACCTGCTGTTGCTGAACGGCGTCATGGACCAGCCGGAACAGGACGAGGCGGCGGCCGCGCCCTGGATCAAGGCCGCGTTGCAGGACATCGGAACGCTGGTGGCCGAATTCGCGGCGTCCCGCGCGGCAGAGGGCAGGGCGTTGCAGGATATCCTCGCGGGCCAGATCGACACGGTTACCCGCCTGACGGCAGAGGCGCAGCAGGCCGCGGAGGCGCGCGGCCCGAAGGTGGCCGAGACCCTGCGGGCGAATGTCGCCAAGCTGATGCAGAACGCCGACGGACTGGACGAGGCGCGGATCGCGCAGGAACTGGCCCTGCTGGCGGTGAAGTCCGACGTGACCGAAGAATTGGACAGGCTGACTGCCCATGCTTCTGCGGCGGCAGAGATGCTGCGGACCGAGGGGCCGATCGGGCGGAAATTCGATTTTCTGATGCAGGAATTTAACCGGGAGGCAAACACTTTGTGTTCCAAGTCGGGCTCAACGGAATTGACGCGCATCGGGCTTGACCTGAAAACCGTAATAGACCAGATGCGGGAGCAAGTGCAAAATGTGGAGTAACGTATGAGCCTCGCCAAGCGCAGCGGACTGCTGATTATCCTGTCTTCCCCGTCGGGTGCGGGAAAGACCACGCTGTCGCGGCGGTTGCTGGCCGACGACGACGCGATAAGCTTTTCCATATCGGCCACCACGCGCAAGCCGCGCCCGGGCGAGGTGGACGGGCGCGAGTATTTCTTCAAGTCGCAGGAGGAATTCAAGGCGATGGTCGGCCGCGGCGAGATGCTGGAACACGCCGAGGTTTTCGGGAATTTCTACGGCACGCCAATGGCGCCCGTCGAGCAGGCCATCGCCGAAGGTCAGGATGTGATCTTCGATGTCGACTGGCAGGGCGGACAGCAGATCCGCGGATCGGCGCTGGGCAAGTTCACCGTCTCGATCTTTATCCTGCCGCCGTCCATCGCGGAACTGGAGGCGCGTCTGGAAAAACGCGGACAGGACAGCGCGGAAGTGGTCGCGGGCCGGATGGCCAAGTCGCGGGACGAGATCAGCCACTGGGCCGAATACGACTATGTCCTGATCAACGAGAACCTTGACGTCTGCGAGGAGCAATTGCGCGATATCCTGTCGGCCGAGCGCCTGCGCAAGGACCGGCAGGTCGGTCTGGTCGAATTCGTCAAAGGGCTGAATCAGGAATTCGAGGATATGTCATGACGCTTTACGCCTATGAAGGGGTTGCGCCCACTTTGCCTGATGACGACGATTATTGGGTCGCGCCGAACGCTCAGGTCATGGGCAAGGTGATCATCAATTCCGGCGTCTCGGTCTGGTTCGGCGTGGTCGCACGCGGCGACAACGAGCCGATCACCATCGGCGCAGGCACAAATATCCAGGAAAGCACCATGATGCATACCGACATGGGCTTTCCGCTGACCATCGGGACGAACTGCACGATCGGCCATGCCGCCATCGTGCACGGCTGCACCATCGGCGACAATACCCTGATCGGCATGGGCGCCACGGTGATGAACGGCGCGAAGGTCGGCAGGAATTGTCTGGTCGGCGCGGGCGCGCTGATGCCGCCGGGCAAGGAATATCCCGACGGGTCGCTGATCGTCGGGTCGCCTGCGGTGGTAAAGCGGCCGCTGTCGGAAGCAGAGATCAAGGGCCTGGAAGAGGCCGCCTTGAGTTATCAGAAGAGAATGCGGCAGTTCCGCGACGGGCTGGTGGAAATCACGCCGTCAAAAACCGGTAGCTGAGCGAGAACTCCGTATCGGTCCTGCGGCTTTCCGGCATCAGGCGCTCGTCCGTCAGGATGCGCCGCGCCAGCTCGAACTGGATTTCGGAGGGCTTCAGGCCGGGGCGCAGGGTTCGGTCCAGAAGATGCTCCAGGTTTTCCTCGTTCGGACGCAGGCGCTCGTCTGTCGCCGTGATCTCCCAGTTTCCGCCGTCCGAAGTCGCGGTAATCACGCCGCCGACGGGCAGGAAGGTTTCAAGGCACTGGATCACGAGCAGCGCCAGCTTGGCCTGATTGCGCGGAACCTCTCCGCGCACGGACCAGATCACACTGACGCGCGTGCCTGCGTAAAAGCCCTCCAGCGTGGTGCGGATGGCGTGCTCGGGCAGGACCGAACCGTCGTTGCGGGCGCCGAAGGCGTAGCGGAAGAAGTTTATCCGCGCGGTGGCATTGGCAAGGCTGTCATGCAGCAGTTCGTATTCCGGACCCGCCGTCGCGCCGGTCAGTTCCAGCAGTTCCAGCCCGTTGCTGATCGCGCCCAGCGGGCTGACCAGATCGTGACAGATGCGGGAGCTGATTAGGGATGCAATGTCGGGCTCTTTGGAATACATTTGCTTAACCCTCAAGAGGAAGAACCATGAACGAATTCCTGGCCCCGGGACAATATGTCCGGCACCCCGACAAACCGGAATGGGGGCTGGGGCAGGTCCAGTCGGTGATCGACGGCAAGATCACGGTCAACTTCGAAGAAGCGGGAAAGGTCGTCATCAATGGCCATCAGATCGAATTGCTTCTCGTTGAGCATTAGCTGCATTTGGTTAATCATGGTTTAATGACGCCAGGATTACAACCATAGATTGATGTCCGATGTTGAATCGCAAGACGTCGCCAGATTGCTATAATCCGTTCGAGCCCCTATCCTCGGGGCAATCAAGAACAGCAAGGACTCGCATGCAGATCGGGCAAGACAGGCTTTTCGTGAAACTGGCGCAGGACGAGGATGAACTGCGCGCCGCGCAACGGCTCAGATATCGCGTATTTGTCGAGGAAATGGGCGCCGAGGCCGATGAAGAGGGCCGCAGGCTGCGTCTGGAACGCGACCGGTTCGATCCCTTTTTCGAACACCTAATCCTGATCGACCGGACCATTGCCGATCCGATGGAAAATGTCGTTGGCGTCTATCGCCTGCTGCGCAGCGAGGTTGCAATCGGCGGTTGCGGATTTTACAGCGCATCGGAATACGATCTGGCCAAGATCGAACACTGCGGCCGGAAATCGGTGGAACTGGGGCGCTCCTGCGTCGACCGCGCCTACCGCGGCGGGGCGGCGATGCCCTTGCTGTGGCAGGGTCTGGCCGACTATGTCCTCGGTCGTGGGATCGACATCCTTTTCGGCGTGGCTTCCTTCCATGGACGCGATCCGCGGGCCTTCTCGCAGGCGCTTTCCTATTTGCATCATTATCATCTGGCCCCGGAGGACCTGCGCGTCGCGGCGCGGCCCGATCACGCGCAGTCGATGGACCTCATGCCCGCGACCGAGATCGACAGGCCGACGGCCATGAAGCAGATGCCGTCGCTGATCAAGGCCTACCTGCGTCTGGGAGGTTTCGTCGGCGAGGGCGCCTATATCGATCATGCGTTCAACACCGTCGATGTTTGCGTACTCATGGATACGGCCCGCATGTCGGAGAAGCACCGTTCCTACTATCAGAGGGGCAAGGCCTGATGCGGGCATGGGCCGGGGAAACGGAACAGGTGCTGGTTCCGCCGAGGGGCCTGCAATGGCTGCGCGTCGCCTTGCGCGCCGGCCTTATCCTGCTGACGGTTTTTGCGCTGATCGGGCCGATGTACCTGTTGCGAAAGGCCGGCTTCAAACGCCAGTCGCAGCAACTCGTCCGCCTTGCCTGCCGCATCAGCCTGCGGGCCGCGGGTCTGGCCGTGACGGTCGAGGGCGAACCGATGCACAGATCCGGCGCCATCGTTGCGAACCATGTTTCCTGGATGGATATCTTCGTGCTCAACGCCGTGCACCGCGTTTTTTTCGTGGCCAAGTCAGAGGTGCGGTCGTGGCCGGTGATCGGACTGGTCGCGCGTGCCGTCGGGACAGTCTTTATCCGGCGCAGTGCGCTGGATGCCTCCAATCAGGTCGACATATTTCTCGACCGGATCAATCAGGGTGATCGTCTGCTGTTCTTTCCCGAGGGCACCAGCACCGACGGACGCCGCGTACTGCCGTTCAAATCGACGCTGTTCGCAGCCTTTTTCGACGCTGATCTGAAAGAGGCGATGTGGCTGCAACCGGTGACGCTGAACTACCGCGCGCCCGCGGGCCGCGACCGGAATTTCTACGCGTGGTGGGGTGAGACGGGGTTCGCGGAACATCTGGCGGCCATTCTGGCCCATGCCGGAACCGGAGAGGCGCATGTCGTCTTCCATGCGCCGCTCAGGGTGGCGGATTTCGAGGATCGCAAGGTTCTGGCAAGGCGGACCGAACAGCAGGTCCGCAGCGGGCTGTCGGCCTAGGACAGGCGCGCGATATAGTCGCGCAGCCTCGCGGCCGGATCGTCGGCCTTCCAGATTTCCGGTCCCAGGGCCACAAAGTCCACCAGCGGCGCCAGACGGGCGGCGTCTTCGAGGCTGATGTTGCCCTCTGCAACGACCGGCAGTTCTATGACGTCGCTCCACCATTCGAAGGTTTCCAGATCGACCACAGTGCCGTCGCCGAGCGTGCTGGCGCCGACCGGCCCGAAGGAGACGTAGTCGGCCCCGATCTCGCCTGCGGTCATGCCGGCGTGGCGCGAATTGCCGCAGTAGACGCCGACGATCGCGTCCGGCCCCAACGCCTTGCGGGCTTCGCGGATCGACCGGTGGCTGTCCTGAAGATGCACGCCGTCAAGGCCGAGCGGTTCGACCAGCAGGTAATGCGTGTCGATCACCAGCGCGACGTCGTGCCGGTGGCAGACCTCCCGCAGGGTGTCGGCCTTGCGGCTGATCGTGTCCTGATCCGTGGTCGACAGG
>JBFIHV010000172.1:0-6008 GCA_041601595.1 Amylibacter sp.
GGCGACAACCCCGATAGGGTCGCGCCGCACCATCGATGTCATTCCGGGAAGGTATTCGCCGGCGACCATTCCCGTCATGGTCCGCACCGCGCCGGCAAAGAACCGGTAAGTGTCCACGATGGCGGGTATCTCGTCGTTCAGGGCGCAGTTCACCGGCTTGCCGCAGTTCAGGGCCTCCAGTTCGGCAAAGGCCTGCGCTTCGCTTTCGATCCGGTCGGCGATCTTCAGCAAGTAACCCGAGCGCTGTGCGGGCGTGGTCCGCGACCATGTCGCGAAAGCCCGGTTTGCCGCCTCGACCGCCGCGTCGACCTGCGCGGCAGAGGCTTCCGGCAGGTCGAGGATAACGGCGCCGGTGCGCGGGTTGAGAATGCTTTCCGGCTTCTCGGTTCCGTCTTCCATCCGGCCACCGATCAACAGTTTTGTATCCATTGTTTTTCTCCTTTTTTGCTATTTGCCGGACCCGGCGGTGTCCGACCCGCCGCGGGTCAGATAGTACGCGCCGAGAATTGGCAGAAATGTTGCGAGCACGACGACCATTGCGACCACGTTGGTGACCGGACGCTGGCGCGGTCGCACCAGTTCCTCCAGCATCCAGATCGGCAGGGTCGCCTGTTGTCCGGCAGTGAAGGTCGTGACGATCACCTCGTCGAACGACAGGGCAAAGGCCAGCATTCCGCCCGCCATCAGGGCGGTGCCGATATTCGGCAGGATGATGTAGCGGAAGGTCTGGAAGCTGTTGGCCCCCAGATCCATCGAGGCCTCGACCATCGAGCCCGACAACCTGCGGAAGCGGGCGACGGCGTTGTTGTAGACGACCACCACGCAAAAGGTGGCGTGGCCCAGGATGATGGTCAGGGTGGAAAATGGGATGTCGGCCAGATTGAAGGCCGAGCGCAGCGAAATGCCGGTGACGATCCCCGGCAGCGCGATCGGCAGGATCACCAGCAGGGAAATCGCCTCGCGTCCGAAAAACCGCGCGCGGGATACGGCGGCGGCGCAGAGCGTTCCGAGCAGCATCGCGATGAGCGTGGAGATTGAGGCGACCTTGAGGGACAGGCCAAGCGCCTCCCACACGTCCGCACGTCCCCATGTCACGCCGAACCATTTCAGCGTCAGGCCCGGTGGCGGAAACTCGTAGCTCCGGTCCTCGGTCGTGAAGGCGTAGAGGAAGATCAAGAGGATCGGAAGGTGCAGGAACAGCAGTCCGGCGACCGCCGCCAGCTTCAGGCCCGTACCCGCGCGTTGGCTAGAGTGCATCGAAAGCCCCCTGTTTCTTGGCCATCCACAGGTATCCGGCCATTATGACGATCGGGACCACAGCGAAGGCCGCCGCCAGCGGGATATTTCCGGCCGTTCCCTGATGGGCATAGACGGCCTGACCGATGAACAGGCGGGATGATCCGATGATTTGCGGGATGATGTAATCGCCCAGCGTCAGCGAAAAGGTGAAGATCGAACCGGCGACGATCCCCGGCAGGGCCAGCGGCACGATGACATGGCGGAATGTCTGGCGGCTGCTGGCTCCGAGGTCGCTGGAGGCCTCCAGCAGATTGCCCGGAACACGTTCCAGCGCGGCCTGAACCGGCAGGATCATGAACGGCAGCCAGACATAGAGGAAAACAAGGAAGGTCCCGATATAGCTGACCGACAGGGAGTTGCCGCCGATCACGGGAATTCTGAGCAGGGCGTCCAGCAGAAAACCCAGACCGACGCTGTCCACCATCCAGGTGACGATACCCTCCTTGGCGAGGATCAGCTTCCAGGCGTAGACCTTGACCAGATAGCTCGACCAGAGCGGCAGCATGACCCCGATGTAGAACAGGGCCTTCATGCGCCCGCGGGCATAGCGCGCGGCGTAATAGGCGATGGGAAAGGCCACGATGGCTGCCGCGACGGTCACGCTGGCCGCCATCAGGACGGTGCGGATGATGATGTCGTAATTGGCCGGACGGAACAGTTCGCCATAGGTCTTGAGCGTGAATTCGTACCGGATCAGTCCGGAAAACTCGTCGATCGAAAAGAAGCTCTGGACCAGAAGCGCGATCAGCGAGCCGATATAGATGACGCCGAGCCACAGTAGCGGCGGCACCAGCAGCAGCGCCAGCAACAGCTTGGGCCTGCGCCAGAGCACGTCCGAAATCCGGCCGCTCAGCGATGGCGGGTTGGTGCCGATACTGCTCATCAGGCGTCGTCCATCGCGTGCAGGGCCGCGTCTTTCCAGGTCAGTCCGGCGGTCTGGCCGATCTCCGGCAGGGCGATTCCGACCGGGGCCGATACGGCGATCTCGCTCTCGTCCAGTTGCAGGGTAATCTGGTTCACGGACCCGAGGTAGCGCACGGTCTTCACGGTGCCCGATGCCTTGGCATTCTTGGAAGTCGTCAGCGAAATCGCCTCGGGCCGCAGGCTCGACCATTTGGCGGGGCCGCCCAGTCGGGCGCTCAACTCCGGCGGCAGGATATTGGAGGAGCCGACGAAATCGGCGACGAACCGCGTGCGCGGCGCTTCGTAGATTTCATGCGGTGAGCCGATCTGCACGATCCGGCCCTCGTTGAAAACGGCAAGGCGGTCGGCCATCGACAGGGCCTCGCCCTGATCGTGCGTGACGAAGACGAAGGTGATGCCGAGCGTCTTTTGCAGGGATTTCAATTCTTCCTGCATCTGTTCGCGCAGCTTCAGGTCCAGAGCGCCCAACGGCTCGTCGAGCAACAGGACGCGCGGCTGGTTGACCAGCGCGCGGGCCAGCGCGACACGCTGGCGCTGACCGCCGGACAGCTGTCCGGGTTTGCGGTCGCCGAAGGTGTCGAGCTTCACCAGCGCCAGCATATCGTCCGCCTTGGACAGGCGGCTGGCCTTGCCTTCGCCTCTGACCATCAGGCCATAGGCGACGTTGTCGCGGACGTTCATGTGCGGAAACAGGGCGTAGTCCTGAAACACCGTGTTGACCGCGCGGCGGTTGGGCGGCAGGTCATCGGAGGTTTCGCCGAAAATCTTGATATGTCCGGACGTCGGCCGGTCGAAGCCCGAGATCAGGCGCAGGCAGGTCGTCTTGCCGGAGCCGGACGGCCCGAGCATCGCGAAGAACTCGCCTTCCTCGATCTGCAGGCTGACATTGTCGACAGCCTTGACGGCATCGAAGTGCCTGGACACGTTTTCGAATTCAACAGCAAGAGTCATGGGGGAGGAGCAACCTTTCAGGGACTTCCCGGCGCCGGGCCGGGAAGTCTATTTTGTACAGTTCGATGATTTCAGCGGCCGCCGATGACGCCGATGTAGTCGGACACCCAGCGATAGTAGGGAACGCATTCGCCCTGGCTTTCGCATTTGGAAACCGGTGTGGTCCAGAACTTGATCTTGTCGAAGTCATCCATGCCGTTCGTGGTGCAGCCGGCTGCGTCCAGCATGCCACGTCCGTCGGTACAGGCAGCCGGAACCGAGGGGTTGGCCCCGAACCAGACCGCCAGATCCGACTGAAGGTTGGATGCCAGAGAGTGTTCCATCCACTGATAGGCACAGTTCGGGTTGGCTGCATCCACATGCATCATCGACGTGTCGGCCCAGCCGGTCGCGCCTTCGGACGGAATGACCGAGGCGACAGGCTGACCTTCCGATTTCAGGATGTTCACCTGGAACGGCCAGGAGCCCGATGCCACGACGCCTTCGTTCTTGAAGTCGTCCATCTGGATGAAGGCGTCATGCCAGTAGCGGCCGACCAGTTGACGCTGTCCGCGCAGCAGGTCGAGCGCCGCGTCATACTGCTCCTGATTCAGCTCGTATGGGCTGGTGATGCCCAGCTCGGGCTTGTGCGCCATCAGGTACAGCGCCGCATCCGCGATATAGATCGGTCCGTCATAGGCCTGAACGCGGCCCTTGTTGGACTGACCGTCGGGCAGGGTGGTTTCCTCGAACACCACGGACCAGCTGTCTGGCGCTTCCTTGAAGACTTCGGTGTTGTACATCAGAACGTTCGGGCCCCACATGTAGGGCGTGCCGTAATGCTTGCCATCGACAGTGTGCCAGGGCGCATCCTTCAGGCGGTCGTCGACAGCGGACCAGCTCGGGATCAGGTCGGTGTTGATTTCCTGCACGCGCTTGCCGGCGATCAGCCGCAGGGACGCATCGCCGGATGCCGTGACAAGGTCGAAACCGCCCTCGTTCATCAGCGCGACCATCTCGTCCGAGGTGTTGGCGGTCTTGATATTGACCTTGCATCCGGTGGCCTCTTCGAACTTGGTGACCCAGTCAAACGCGGGGTCGGTCTCTCCTCTTTCGATATAGCCCGGCCATGCAACGATATTCACCTGACCCTCGCCAGGTCCGACCGACGTGAGCATCTCCGCATACGCGGCATTGCTCAACAGCATCGCCGTAATGGCGACCCCACTTGCGATATGATTTCCCATTTGATTCTCTCCCTGATGAGACTGGTAGAATTTAGGCGGCATCTATGGTTTCCGATTCCGGATTCCACTCGAATCGAGTGTCTGCTAATTCAGGTAATTCGCAATCTCAAAATACAGATGTGTGATATCGGAAAAACCGATATACAACCTAACTACTTGAAACTCAAGGCAGTTTGCGCGGAGCGAACAAAATCGAGTCCGATCTGGCTGAGCGGGGCGCCCCTTCGCCAGGCCAAACCCACCTGAACTGCGGGCAAATCGCCGGACACATCGCGGATTTCGATTCGGTCGCCCTCCAGGGACCAGGGGCGGTAGACCAGGTTCGGCAGCAGGGCCACGCCGGCGCCCGTCGCAACCAGGCTGCGGACCGCCTCGACGGACCGGGTCCTGAAGGCCACGTTGAGCCGCGCGCCGAGCGAGGACATCAGCTTGGCGGTGCCTTCCTCGATCTCGTCCACCGACAGCATAATCAGCGGTTCGCGCGCGACATCGTCGAGGGTTATCGCCTCTTTCGAGGTCAGTTCGTGACCCATCGGCAGCCACAGTCGAAACGCCGACACATCGAGCGTTTCGACCTGCATCGCGTTCCTGTTGCGCAGGTTGGACGTAACCAGAACCGCCACGTCAAGCTCTCCGCCGATCAGAAGATGTTCCAGGTACTCGCCGTTGTCCTCTATGGCGTTTATCTCGACCGACGGGTTGGCGCGCCGGAAGCGGGACAGGATTTCGGACAGCACATATCCCGCCACCAGAGAGGTCACGCCGAGCGACAGTTTCCCGGTCGAGACCTTGGGCGAGGGATCGAACACGTTTCGGGCGTCGGATACATCCGACAGGATCTTTTTGGCGTGGCGCAGGAACTGGTGGCCGGTGTGGGTGATCTCGAGGCTCCGGGACCGGCGCAGAAACAACTCGACGCCCAGATCGCCCTCCAGAGCCTTCACCGCCTCGGTTACCGAGGACTGCGAGATCGACAGGACCTTTGCCGCGCCGGAAACAGTGCCCTGTTCGGCGACAGCCACGAAAAACTGGAGTTGGCGAATTGTGAAGGCCATTTGATACCACTAACCTGTTTTCGGGACTTGAAACAGAGATTGTTCCGTCGCGCAAGCAGCCTTGACGATCGCAGAGCCGGACCGAATTTGCCTGCGCCGCGCGGGATCGCGGCGTCAAGACTTGAAAAATGCCCCGGATTGCGCCCCGGCGGATTGCCCGTTCCGCCCGTCCTGCCGTCACGAATTTCGGCAAGACATTGAAAACAATGTCCGTTAAGAATTCCTCGTGGAACCATTTTCGCCAATCATGCTCGGGTTTCTGGGCAGCCTTGTCGCCGGGCTCATGACGGCCCTTGGCGCCGTCCCGGTGTTGTTCGGCAAGGTCCCGGGCCGGGCGCTCCGCGATATGTCGTTGGGCTTCGCGGCGGGCGTCATGCTGTCGGCCTCCTTCTTTTCCCTCATCATTCCGGCGCTGGAGGCGGCCACCGAAAGACATGGCGAGGGCCCGGTTCCGGCCGGTATCGCCGTGGTCGGAATTCTTGCCGGTATGGCTTGCGTGGCCATCCTGAACGAGGTGCTGCCGCACGAGCATTTCAAGACGGGACGCGAGGGA
>JBFIHV010000173.1:0-6002 GCA_041601595.1 Amylibacter sp.
CGCAGCGGATAGGCTCCGGTCAGGTATTTCTTCGCCGCCGCCAGTTCGTCCTCGGTGACGCCTGCCTCGGCCATCTTCTGCCACTCGGCGCGGATCACGTCGATGGCCTGCCCGATCCGGTCGTTGGCAGAGGCCACCGACCCGCCGACGATCGAGGCCAGATCATAGGGCGCCAGATAGGAATAGACGCCATAGGTCAGGCCGCGCTTTTCGCGCACCTCTTCCGTCAGGCGCGAGGAAAACGACCCCCCGCCCAGAATGTGATTCATGACGAAGGCGGCAAAGAAGTCCGGATCGTCTCGCTCGATGCCGGGCTGCGCCCAGATCGCCACCGACTGCGGCGTGTCGAACTCGACGACGGTGGTGCCACCGGTCGCCGAAAAAGTCGTCTTCGGCGGCAGCGGCGCGCCGGTCGCCGGCAGGTCGCCCAGAACCTCGTCCAGCATCGGGCCCAGTTCCTCGGCCGAAATATCGCCCACAACGGACACGAACATCCGGTCCCGGGCCATGCTCGCAGCATGCGCCGCCCGGATATCGGCCGGCGTCAGCTTGGTAACGGTTTCGATGGTGCCGTCGCTCGGACGGCCATAGGGATGATCGCCGAAGCCGATCTCGTCCATCTTGCGAAAGGCGATCTGGTTCGGATCGGTGGAATTCGATTGCAGGATGGAAATCACCTGTGCCTGCACGCGGGCGAAGGCGACATCGTTGAAGGCCGGCTTCGTGATCGCCTGTTTGAACAGGTGCAGCGCCCGTCCCGAATTTTCGCGCAGAACCTGGGCCGTCACGGTGACCGTGTCGCGGCCCGCGTCGAAGGTGAACCGCGCCGCCAGTTCCTCGGTCCTGCGCAGAAACGCGGCTGCGTCCATATCGCCGGTGCCTTCTTCCAGCAGTCCGGCCATCAGGTTCGTGGCCCCCAGTTTGCCGGGCGCGTCCAGCGATGTGCCGCCGCGAAACGAAACCTCCATCGCTATGATCGGGATCGAGGGTTCCTGCACCAGCCACGCCTTGATCCCGCCCTCGGACGTGACCTGCTGGATGGTGATCCCGGCGAAGGCCGGAAAGGCGTTGGCGAAAAGAAACACGAGTACCGCGAGAAACCGGATCATTTGGACGCCTCCTCTGCCGCGGGCATCAGCCAGCCGGTCACCGAATTGTTCAGGACGAATACATTCCTGGCGGCCGCGACGATATCTTCGGCCGTGACCGATTGCAGAATGTCGGGCCAATCCTGGATATCCTGTATCGTCAGGCCGGCCGTCAGCCCCGCGCCATAGCGCCGGGCATAGCCGTCGATGTCATCGCGGGCAAAAATCTCTGACGCCTTTATCTGCGTCTTTATCCGCGCCAGATGGTCGGCATCGGGACCGTCGGCGAGAAACTTCGCGATGGAGGCATCCATCGCCGCCTCGGCCTGTTGCAGACTGGTCCCGGGAGCGGGAACCACATAGACACCGAAGGTCTGCGGATCGACCGAGACGCTGCCATAGAAACTCGCCGCATTCAGAGCGACCTTCTGCTCCAGCTGAAGCTCCTTGCCCAGAACCGACGTGATACCCGAACCGCCCAGCAGTTCGGCCAGAATTGTCAGCGCCGCGGCCTCTTTCTGGTCGCCGGTCCGGCGGTTCGGCGCCAGATAGCTGCGCACCAGATAGGGTGTGCGGACCCGCGCGTCGCGAAACTCGGCGCGCACCGGCGCCAGATGCGGCGGCTCTTGCGGCCGCAGGCGTGGCGGCAGCTTGTCCGACGGTTCCAGCCCGCCGTAATACTGCTCGGCCAGCGCGATCACGGCGTCGGGCTCCACATCGCCGGCCACCACCAGAATGGCGTTGTTGGGGGCATAAAAAGTTTCGTAGAACGCAACCGCGTCCTCGCGCGTCAGGGCCGACACTTCGTGCCTCCAGCCGACGATCGGGATACCGTAGGGATGATTGAAATACTGAAGCGCGCTGCGCTGCTCGGCGAACAGGGCGCCGGGGTCGTTTTCGGTGCGCGAATTGCGCTCTTCAAGCACCACGTCGCGTTCCGGCAGCACCTCTTCTTCGGTCAGGTGCAGATTGCGCATGCGGTCGGCTTCCAGTTCCATCATCAGGGCCAGCCGGTCCGCCGCGACCCGCTGGAAATAACCGGTGTAGTCATGGGAGGTAAAGGCGTTCTCGCTGCCGCCATTGGCCGCGACAATTTCGGAAAACTCGCCCGCGGCCATCTTGTCGGTTCCCTTGAACATCAGGTGTTCGAGGAAATGCGCGATGCCCGACTTGCCCGGCGCCTCGTCCGCCGCACCTACCTTGTACCAGACCATATGGGTGACGATCGGGGCGCGGTGGTCTTCCAGAACCACCACCTCCATGCCGTTGTCGAGCGTGAAACCGGTCACGAAATCCGGCTTCGGAAACGCTGCCGAGCCCGCCAGAAGGGTGAAAAACACTGCGAAGACGAATTGCTTAAACATTCCCGGACCTTGTAATTTCATTGCTTGATCAGAGTAGTTCATGCGCACAAACCTGCAAGCGGTACAAACGCAATTGTGACGAGCGGAGGATTGGAAACGGCCGCGCCTCAGTTGTCCAGATGCTCATACTCCTGGGCCGGTGCGGTTCTTATCCGGGGCGGCGCTGGTGGCGGCGCGGTCGGTGTGCGCACACCCATGCGGCGCAGGCGCAACAGTTCTTCCTGCGCATTGAGCGATACGTCGGCATAGGTGCTGAAATAAGCGTTCACGTTGAACAGCCGCTCCAGCAGCCGCACCCGGGCATTGGCGCGGAACTCCGCGTCCTCGGCGGCAACCTTGCCGCGGATCTCCGGGTCGATGCCGAACCGTCCGGCGGCGCTCAACAAGGCCTGCTCGCCGGACTCGATACGGTTGCTGTCGATCAGCGCAGTCCGGCCGCCAAGTGCCGCCACAGCGTCGCGGCGCGGCGTCTTGTCCACCCGGTTGGTCCCGCCCAGCGTCGGCTCGGGCAGGTAGGCCAGATCCTTCGGCGTTTCCAGCGGGTTGGTCGGCAGGATCGCGAATTCGTCCGGCCCCTCGCCGTCCTGCTGCAGGTTCATCAGCGTGTTGTCGCCGTTCGAACAGGCCGCCAGCAAGAACGATACCGCAACCAGCGGTCCGACGATTGATCGTTTCATCGACATATCACGCGCGCCCTAAGCCTCTCCAATTCCAGTTCTCAGCCTTATAGCAGTTTTTTCGCAAGGTCACGCCTTGTTGTGCAGCTTGTCGCCAAAAAGCAGCAGCCCGAAGGCGCCGAGGAAAATGGCGATGTCGGCGACGTTGAAAGCATAGGGGTTCCTGATCCCGCAGCAGGACATGTTCAGGAAATCCGCGACCGCGCCATAAAGGATCCGGTCGGCCACATTGCCCAGCGCGCCGCCGACGACAAGGCCGATCAGGATCGCGCCGCGCCAGCCCGACATGCGCCGGCCCCACCACAGCAGCCAACCGGTGATCGCCAGCGCCAGCGCCACCAGCAGCCAGCGCATGACCTCCGTGTCATTGGAGAACAGGCCGAAATTGACGCCCTCGTTCCAGGCCATCCGAAAATTCAGGAACGGCGGCAGGACGTCGATCGACAGCCGGTTGCGCAGGTCCAGACCGACCACGACGGCCCATTTGCTGGACTGGTCCAGCAGGAACACGGCCGTTGCGGCGATCAGGATGCGGGTCATCGCCATCAGTGACGGAAGTGCCGCATGCCGGTGAAGACCATGGCGAGGCCCGCCTTGTTGGCCGCCTCGATCACCTCGTCGTCCCGCATCGATCCGCCGGGCTGGATCACGGCGGTCGCGCCGGCCTCGGCGACCGTCAGCAAGCCGTCGGAAAACGGGAAGAACGCGTCAGAGGCAACGACCGAGCCCTGCGTCAGCGGCACTTCCAGCCCCAGAACATCGGCCATGTCCTGCGCCTTGCGGGCCGCGATCCGCGTGCTGTCGACGCGGCTCATCTGTCCGGCCCCGACGCCGACGGTTGCGCCGTCTTTGACATAGACGATGGCGTTGGACTTGACGTGCTTTGCCACTTTCCACGCGAACAGCATATCAGCCAGTTCGGCCTCGTTCGGCACGCGCTTGGTCACCACCTTCAGGTCGTCCAGCGTGATCCGGCCATTGTCGCGGTCCTGCACCAGATAGCCGCCGGACACCTGCCGCCATGTCTGTCCCGCCGCCGTCACATCCGGCAGGCCGCCTGTGGTCAGCAGGCGCAGGTTCTTCTTGGCCGCGAACACCGCCTTGGCCTCTTCGGTCGCGTCGGGCGCGATCACCACCTCGGTGAAGATCTGCACGATCTGTTCCGCCGTGGCGGCGTCCAGCGTCTGGTTCAGCGCGATGATCCCGCCAAAGGCCGAGGTCCGGTCGCAGTCGAACGCGTTCCGATAGGCCTCGGCCATGGTCTTGCCGCGCGACACGCCGCAGGGGTTGGCGTGCTTGATGATGGCGCAGGCCGGACCGTCGGCGGGATCGAATTCCGCGACCAGTTCAAAGGCCGCGTCGGTGTCGTTGATATTGTTGTAGGACAGTTCCTTGCCCTGCCATTGTTTCGCCGTTGCCACGCCGGGACGGGTCGATCCGTCGCGGTAGAAACTCGCCGCCTGATGCGGGTTCTCGCCATAGCGCAGGGTCTGGGCCAGCGTTCCGGCGATCGCCTTGCGCCGCGGCGCGGCATTCCCGATGGCCTGCGCCATCCATGTGGACACCGCCGCGTCATAGGCCGCCGTGCGGGCATAGGCCACCTGCGCCAGCGACTGGCGGAAGGCGTAGTGCGTCGCGCCGTCGTTTTCGTCCAGCTGCGCCAGCAAGGCGCCGTAATCCTCGACATCGACGATCACGGTCACGAATTCATGGTTCTTGGACGCCGCCCGCACCATGGCGGGGCCGCCGATGTCGATATTCTCGATGCAGTCGTCATAGGCCGCGCCGCTGGTGACGGTCGCCTCGAACGGATAGAGGTTCACCACCAGCAGGTCGATCGGCAGGATGCCGTGCTCGGTCATCGAGGCCTGATGCTCCGCGTTGTCGCGCAGCGCCAGCAGGCCGCCGTGGACCATCGGATGCAGGGTCTTGACGCGGCCGTCCATCATCTCGGGGAAGTTCGTCACGTCCGACACATCCCTGACCGGCAGACCGGCCTCGCGGATCGCCTTGGCGGTGCCGCCGGTGGACAGCAGTTCGACGCCGCGCGCATTCAGCGCCGTGGCGAGGTCGATCAGTCCGGTCTTGTCGGAAACGGAGAGCAGTGCGCGACGAACCGGCACGAGGTCTTGCGGCATTTGTAACTTCCTTTGCTATGCGCTTGTCCCGCGGGGGAGGCAGGATCAGTGCGATTTGGCGGGCTCCGTGCGTATCAGAGTCCATTTCACGGCGCCTTCATAGTTGATCGCCCGTCCGGATAAAACGATCTGTTTTGTCGCGCGCGGTATCAGGCGCGATGCGTCCATCATGGCGCTGGGTTCCATCGACAGGCTGCCGCCTTCGTGGCGGAACACCCAGACCTCGCCGTTCGGCAGGGTCAGCGACACGGCCTGCCCGCCCAGACCGGTTTCCGCCTCGATGTCGGAATGCAGGTGGAAATGCACCTTGAACGGGATGCCCTTGCGCTTTGCACCTGCGGCGCGCTTGTCGAACATGGCTTTCGCGGCGTCGGTGCGCGCCTCGACCGCATCGATGCCGGACAGGCGGGTGCCGTCCGGCGACAGCATCATATGGCGCATGTGCAGCAACCCGTGCGAACTGACGTAACCGTCATGCGAGGCGGTGATGCCGGTGCCGTTCTGGCCTATCTGGGTCTGGGCCGAAACCTTCTTCGGCCCTTCGGTCAGCTTGTTGCCGAAGCTGCGGCCGACAAACTCGTTGCTCGAAAACCGGGCAGAGGATTTGCCCGCGACCGCCAGCGTGGAATGCGACGGGGTGGACCGCGCCGCGTTGCGCCAGTCGCGCCCGAAGGCATAGCCCGACCCCATGTTGGTGATCACCGGATAGAAACCCGACGACATCTCGAAGGCCAG
>JBFIHV010000174.1:0-5955 GCA_041601595.1 Amylibacter sp.
CCACGCGCCGATACCGACGCATACCCCCAGCGGAATGCGTTTGGTATAGGCCCAGTCGCCCCCCGACAGCGGAATATGCTCGCCCGTGATACTCGCCGCCAAGCCGCCGAAATACTCCAGCGCATCGGCGCCCGAGGTCGCATCGGCCACCAGTGTTTCCTGCAACGGTTTGCCGGTATCGAGGGTTTCGAGTTCCGACATCTCGCGGTTGCGGCTGCGGATGATATCGGCGGCGCGGCGCAGAACACGACCGCGTTCCATGCCGGACAGTTTCGCCCAGCCCTTTTGCGCGGCCTTGGCCGAAGCAATCGCCTGCTCTCCTATGGCAGGCGTCGCGGAATGCACCTGCGCGATTTTCTCGCCGGTGGCGGCGTAGATCACGTCTATCGCGGCTCCGGCCGTATCCTCGGCGTACCGGCCGTTGATGAAATGGCTGGCTGTCGGTTGCGCGCGCATCATTCGCCCCTCGGAAAACGTTGGTTTTCCTCCAGATCGTTTAAATCCATGTGGTTGCGCATGTACCGTTCAGAGGCCTTTTGCAGCGGCTGATAGTCCCACGGGAAATACGCGCCGTTGCGCAGCGCCTCGTATACGACCCAGCGCCGCGCCTGGCTTTCGCGCACGGCCGCGTCAAAGGCCGCCAGATCCCAGCGGTCCTCGGATTTCGCCCGCAGGCTGTTCAGCGTTCCGGCGTGAGCCGGATCGTCTGCCAGATTGGTCCTTTCCTGCGGATCGGCCTCCATGTCGAACAACTGGTCGGGATCGAGCGCGCAGCGGTTGTATTTCCATTTGCCGTAGCGCAGCGACACCAGTGGCGCATAGGACGCCTCGGCGGCATATTCCATCTTGACCGGCGCGGTGCGCTCGCCGCCCTGCCCCAGATGCACAAGGCTCTCGCCGTCGGTCCAGGGCATGATTTCCGCCATGTCCACGCCCGCCAGTTCGGCCAGCGTCGGCAGAACGTCGATGGTGGACACCGGCGCCGTCACCAGACCGGGTTCCATCCGCGGCGAGGCGATCATCAGCGGAACGCGGGACGAGCCGTCATAAAAATTCATCTTGAACCACAGGCCCTTTTCACCCAGCATGTCGCCGTGGTCCGACACGAAGACGATGGTGGTGTTGGCGGCCTGACGGGTGTCTTTCAAAACCTGCAATATCCGGCCGATTTTTTCATCGAGGTAAGAGATATTGGCGAAATAGGCGCGGCGGGATTTGCGCACGTCCTCTCTGGTGATGTCGAATTTCGCCGTATCGTTGGCCTTGTATATCCGCCGCGAATGGGCATCGAGGTCGTCGAAGTCATACGGGCCCTCGGTGGGTTCAAGATGCCCGCAATCTTCGTACAGGTCCCAGAACCTGCGCCGCGCCACGTAAGGATCATGCGGATGGGTGAAGCTGACGGTCAGCGACCAGGGGCGCTGGTCATGGCCGCGCGACAGCTGGTACAGTTTCTGCACGGCGAAATTCGCCACCTCGTCGTCATATTCCAACTGGTTCGTGATCTCGGCCACGCCCGCACCCGTCACCGAGCCCATGTTGTGATACCACCAGTCGATGCGCTCGCCCGGCTTTCGGTAATCCGGAGTCCAGCCGAAATCGGCGGGATAGATGTCCGTGGTCAGGCGGTCCTCGAAGCCGTGCATCTGGTCGGGTCCGACGAAGTGCATCTTGCCCGACAGGCAGGTGTAATAACCGGCGCGGCGCAGGTGATGCGCATAGGTCGGGATGTCGGAGGCAAACTCGGCGGCATTGTCATAGACGCGCGTGCGGCTGGGCAACTGGCCCGACATGAAAGATGCGCGACCCGGCGCGCAGAGCGGCGATGCCGTATAGGAGTTTTGAAACCGCGTTGAGCGTTCGGCCAGCGCCTTGAGGTTGGGCGCATACAGCCAGTCCGCCGGCCCGTCCGGAAACAGGGTGCCGTTCAACTGGTCGACCATGATAATCAGAATATTCGGTTTCAATTCGCCTCTCCTGTTGCCGGTGCCTGCGACAGTGACAGGGCAAGGTATTCCTCGACCATCGCGATGGTCTGTTCACGCGAGGGCGTGCGGTCCTGCAATGCATTGCGGATGTAGAATCCGTCGATCAGGGCCGCGATGCCATGGGCGATGGAGTCGGCGCGGTCTCCGTCCACCAGCGGACGCAGGTTGTAGACGAGATTGGAATGCAGCCGCCGCCCATAGACGCGCAGCAACCTCTTGGCCTCTGCCGAAGCTTGCGCCTGCAGGTAAAAGGCCAGCCAGGCCGTGACTACTTCATCGGCAAAGTTCTCGGGGTGGAAACTGGCGACGATGATTGCGTGCAGCCGGTCCAGCGGGGTTTGCGCATGTGACAATTCCCTTCGGACATGGGCGCCGAAAATTGCCAGAATATGGCGCATGGCGGCCAGCAGCATCTGGTCCTTACCACCGAAATAGTGATGCGCCAGTGCGCTCGACATACCGGCCCGCTTCGCGATTTTGCCCACGGTCACGTCCAAAGAGCCCGCAGCGCCGACCTCTGCAATCGTGGCGTCAATCAGCGCTTTTCGCCGAATGGGTTCCATTCCAACCTTGGGCATGTTTATTCTTTCGCATCAAATACCGAGAATCGCTATTCTTGATTGACTAGTCAGTCAATAAAAACGAGAATACCGCATACACCAACAGGAGGCCATTAGAAATGAAAAAAATCACCCTCATGGCGACGGTGACCGCCGCCGCCTTTTCGCTGTCCGCTGCGGCTTTTGCGGATTGCGGCGAAGTGACCTTTTCCGACGTGGGCTGGACGGATATCACAGCGACGACCGCCGCCACGACGCAAGTGCTCGAGGCGCTCGGTTATGAAACCGACGTCAAGGTCCTGTCCGTACCGGTCACCTATGCCGCGATGGCGAAGGGCGACATCGACATTTTCCTCGGCAACTGGATGCCGACCATGGAAGGCGATATTGCCAAATACCGCGACGAAGGCAGCGTCGATACAGTCGGGATGAATCTGGCGGGTGCCAAATACACGCTGGCGGTGAACAAGGTCGCGGCCGATCTCGGCATCAAGGATTTTGCCGATATTGCCGCCAACCGGGACGCGCTGGACGGCAAGATCTACGGCATCGAACCCGGCAATGACGGCAACCGCTTGATCATCGACATGATCGACGCAGACGCTTTTGGCCTGAAGGGTTTCGAGGTTGTCGAGAGCTCCGAACAGGGCATGCTGAGCCAGGTGGCGCGCGCCGACAAGAGCGGCGATCCGATCGTGTTTCTCGGCTGGGAACCGCATCCGATGAACGCGAATTTCGAGATGTCCTATCTGACCGGCGGTGACGACTACTTCGGCCCTGACCTCGGCGGCGCGAATGTGTTCACCAACACCCGCGCGGGTTATGTTGCGGAATGCCCGAACGTCGGCAAGCTGTTGACCAACCTGACCTTCAGCCTCGCCATGGAAAACGAGATCATGGGCGCGATCCTGAATGACGGCGAAGACCCCAATAAAGCCGCCAAGGAATGGCTGGCTGCGCATCCCGATGTCCTGCCTGTCTGGCTGGACGGCGTCACGACCAAGGACGGAGGCGACGCGATGGCGGCCGTCAAGGCAGCTCTGGGCATGTAATCCCTTGGGGCGCGAAGCATCGCGCCCCGCATTCTTGCCCCGCCCGACGCGGCGGGGCAACGACCCGGCAGTTGGAACGAGGGAACAATGGACTGGCTCACAGACAACAAGATCCCCGTCGGCAAGGGTGCGAAAAACACATTTGACTGGCTGCAGGACAACGCATCCTGGTTTTTCGACATGCTGGCGAACGGCCTCGAATGGATCATCAGTCTGATCCTGATCGTGTTCCAGACTCCGCACCCGCTGATCGTCTTTGCCGTTATCGTCGCGATCACCTGGTACCTGCAGCGATCGTGGAAGGTCGCGGCCTTCGTGGCCGCCGGCCTGCTGTTCATCCTCAATCAGGGCTACTGGGAGGAAACCACCGAGAGCCTGACGCTGGTCCTGTCGTCTTGCCTGGTCTGCATGGTGATCGGAGTTCCGATCGGCATCGCGGCGGCGCACAGGCCGAGGCTCTATACGGCAATGCGGCCGGTTCTGGACCTCATGCAGACCCTGCCGACCTTCGTCTACCTGATCCCCGCGATCGTGTTTTTCGGCATCGGCATGGTTCCGGGCCTGATGGCGACCGTGATTTTCGTTCTGCCCGCGCCGATCCGTTTGACCCATCTGGGCATCACATCGACCCCGGTGTCGCAACTGGAAGCGGCCGAGGCCTATGGCGCAACGCCGCGCCAGAAACTGACCAAGGTCGAACTGCCGCACGCCATGCCGGAGATCATGGCCGGCCTGAACCAGACGATCATGCTGTCGCTGTCGATGGTGGTGATCGCCGCGCTTGTCGGCGCCGACGGTCTGGGCGTGCCGGTCGTGCGCGCGTTGAACCAGGTCAACACCGCGCTCGGCTTCGAGAGCGGGTTCATCATCGTGGTGGTGGCGATCATGCTGGACCGGGTTCTGCGGCCGAGGGTGAAGAAGTAGCAGGCTTCCACCCCGATTCGCGCTGGTCGGCCCCTTCACCGGCATTGAAACGGGTTTCACCAGCCTGACAATCCTGTCGGGATTGCCCAAAAACGCACGAATTTCACGCCGAATGCAGCAACCCCGCACCGAGGGCATTCACCTCAATATCCTGACTTCAATTGATTCAGGTCAACAAAATTCCGTCCGGACACAGGTAGCCTGAAGAGAATTCTGGCCACGGAAGGCAAATGATCTTGCGATGTCAGTTCACAGGAACGAATTGGAGCAGATCATGATTGGAAGACTTAGCCAGTGGTTAATGCTTTGTATTATCTTGTTGCTTTCGCATTACCAGAGCACGACGGCCGCAATAGCAGAGACGCAAATCGGCTCCAGCGTCGAGAGTCGTGTGACTTTGGCCTTCAAGGTGGACGACGCGGCAGCGCAGGCATGGTTGCCGGACGGCTGGACCCTAGCCTCTATTCCGCGCGGCCCGCTTGCCGGGGCCAACGTCATCGTCTCTCTCATCGACTGGCATCTGGCACGAGATGCCGAAGGCAAGCCCGAAGACCCGCACGCACGCCGTGCAGTGGCAACCGTTGCCTATGGCGTGAAAGGCGGGGTCGAGGGGATGCGAACCTTCATAACACGCATCTATGAAACGCCACCGGTCATCAGCCCATACAGCAATAGCGTTTCCGCACAAATCATGCGCAGTTCCTCGCTGACAGGTTCTGCGGACGGCGCGCGGATCAACCGGGAAGTCTGGGCCGCGCAACCTGAAGCGGGCGGAGAAATCCGGCTGGAGTTGAGCCATCAGGCAGGAATCCCGTCCTGGTCCGCGTCCGAAACCATGCCCTATTCATCCGCACAACCCGACTTCCACCGGATATACAGGTATCAGCAACTGGTTGATCTCGTGATGAGCAAGGCGCTGGGCAAAGAACTCGAGGGCAGGGTCGAGTTCAAGTCAACCGTTTCCGAACTGGCCGACATGTTTGACGGAACGGAGAGCCTTGTCGGCATAATTACGACACCGGTCTATGTCACGGAGACTTTCCTGCCCTGATCGCGTCGCTCCGGCTTCTGGATTCGCAATGGCGGATATGATGTCGAACCGGTTTTTCACCCGCGGATGAACCGCAACAAGAAACGGCCCCCGAAGGGGCCGCCCCAATTCCGGCAAGTCGCCGCTTTTACGACAGCAGGCCCAACAACTGATCGACGCTCTGCTTTGCGTCGCCGTAGAGCATTCTTGTGTTGTCCTTGTAGAACAGGGGGTTCTCGATGCCGGAGTAGCCGGTGCCCTGGCCGCGCTTGGAGACGATAACGGTCTTGGCCTTCCAGACCTCCAGCACCGGCATGCCGGCGATCGGGCTGTTCGGGTCCTCCTGCGCCGCGGGGTTGACGATGTCGTTCGAGCCGATGACGATGGCCACGTCGGTTTTC
>JBFIHV010000175.1:0-5885 GCA_041601595.1 Amylibacter sp.
CGGGTTCTGGTGGAACGCGACATCGCTTCGGGGACGCTGACGCAGATCTGCGCCCTGAAACACGCGGATCTGGGATACTATCTGGTGACCCGCCCCGGACGCGAGACACCGGCGCTGAAAACCTTCAAGAAATGGCTGCGGAAGGTGGCCGGACCGGCCTAGCGCGGGCTGCGCTTTGCAAGAATACGCTGCAGCGTGCGGCGGTGCATGTTAAGGCGTCGCGCGGTTTCGCTGACGTTCCGGTCGCACAGTTCAAAGACGCGCTGGATATGTTCCCAGCGCACACGGTCGGCGGACATCGGGTTTTCCGGCGGCGGCGGCTTGGCGCCGGGCGTCGCCAGCAGCGCGTGCATGATGTCGTTGGCGTCCGCCGGCTTCGACAGGTAGTCGGTGGCGCCGATCTTGACGGCCGCCACGGCGGTGGCGATCGCGCCATATCCGGTCAGCACCACGATACGGGCATCGGGGCGGCGGGTGCGCAAAACCTCGACCACGTCCAGCCCGTTTCCGTCCTCCAGACGCAGGTCTACAACGGCATAGGCGGGGGGCGTGGCGGTGCAGAAGGCGCGTCCGGCGACGACGGAATCCAGCGCCGTCGGGTGGAAGCCGCGTTTTTCCATGGCCCGCGCCAGGCGTTTGCGAAAGGCCTCGTCGTCATCCAGGATCAACAGCGTGTTATCCGCCCCGATATCCGTCCGCTCTTGATCCGCCATGTAACCACCTTGTTCCGTGTCCAGAGCCGATTTTACCGAACCGGTCCGGAAAGTTCAATTTATGAAATCAGACACCTAACCGGCATTGATATAGCAAGAGATCGTCTCGGCCATCTGCTCGGGCGTCACGTCGCGCCGGAAGAAATCCAGGAAACCGTCAGGCGACATCAGGTAGGTCTGGGTGGAATGGTCCATCAGGTAGTCCTGACCGTCGCCGTTCTTGCTGTAATAGGTGCGATAGGCCTTCGATGCGACCGCGACCTGTTCCCCGGTTCCGGTCAGCGCGATCATTTCCTCGTGCATGACCTGCGCGAATTCGTGCAGGGCCTCCGGCGTATCGCGGGCCGGATCGATGGTGATGAAGACAGGTGTGACCTTCTCGCCCCGCTCGTCAAGAATATCGACAGCCTCGATATTGCGCGCCACATCGAAGGGGCAGACGTCCGGACAGAAGGTATAGCCGAAATAGATCAGGGTCGGCCCGGTGATCACGTCCTTGTCGGTCACCGTCTCGCCAAACTGGTTGACCAGCGTGAACGGCCCGCCGATCGCCGCCTCGCCGCCGGCGACCGCATTGTCGGAGCAATCCGACGCCGGGGCGTTGAAAAAAACGACGAAGACCGATGCGGCCAGAGCCGCCATCGCCACCACCGCCGCGATAATCGCCGAAATCTTTGTCATATCCTCTTCCGCTTATGGTCAAACTCGCGCTCTTGATCTAGCTTTGCGCGGGAAATTGCAAGGGGAACCGCAACCGAATGGCGTCTGAACGATGATCCGGCAACTGCTTGACCTGTTCCGGCAGGAAGCGCGCAGCGAATGGGTGCGGCTGCGCACTTTGATCACGCTGCGCTGGCTCGCGATAGCTGGCCAGACCGGCGCCGTTCTGACGGCGCTGTTCTTTTTCAAACTGCAGCTTCATGTCGGCCTGTGTTTCTTCGCCATCGGCGCCTCGGTCGTGTTCAACCTGATGGCCAGTTTCGTGCTGCCTGAAAACAAGCGCCTGACGGAGCAGCAGACCCTGCTGACCCTGCTGTTCGACGTGTCGCAGCTGGCCTTCCTGCTGTATCTGACCGGCGGGCTGAACAATCCCTTCGCGCTGCTGATACTGGTGCCGGTGACCATCTCGGCCTCGGCCCTGACGCTGGGATCGACCCTGATCATCAGCGCCGCCGCCATTGTGCTGATCACGGTCCTGGCGTTCTTCAACGTTCCGCTGCAAACCGCCGCCGGTCAGGTTCTGGTCATGCCGGAGCTGTTCCAGCTCGGCATCTGGATCGGGCTGGTGATCGGCCTGCTGTTCCTGTCGGCCTACGCCCGGCGCGTGACCAGCGAGAGCTTCTCGATGTCCGAGGCGCTGGCGGTGACGCAAATGGCGCTGGAGCGGGAATACGCGCTGTCCGCGCTGGGCGGGGTTGTCGCCGCCGCGGCGCACGAGATGGGCACGCCTCTGGCCACCATCAAGCTGGTGTCTTCCGAACTGGCCGAAGAGCTTGAGAACAATCCCGAGTTGCGCGACGACGCCCTGCTGATCAAGGCGCAGGCCGAACGGCTGGCGCGGATCCTGCGCGACATGGGCCAGACCGGCAAAGACGACCTGCAATCCAAGAGCATCCCGTTCAGCACGCTGGTCCAGCAGGCGGCGGAGCCGCACAAGAACCGCGGCATACAGGTGCATTACTTCGAAAAAGGCAAGGTCCTGACCGAGCCGTCCGAAGAGGTTCCTTTCGTTGCGCGCGAACCCGAGATCGTGCACGGGCTGCGCAACCTCGTCCAGAATGCCGTGGATTTCGCGGCATCGGAGGTTTGGGTCGACATCGACTGGAGCGACACGCAGCTGCGCGTGATCATCAGCGATGACGGGCGCGGCTTTCCGGCGGAATTGCTGGGCCGCATCGGCGATCCGTTCATCTGGGGCCGCACCGGGCGCAAGACGCCCGACGACGCGCGGCCCAGCTATGAGGGCATGGGGCTGGGCCTGTTCATCGCCAAGACCCTGCTGGAGCGGCGCGGCGCGGAGATCGTTTTCGCCAACGGCTCCAAGCGCTCCTCGACGCTGGGCGGGGCGGTGGTGACGGCCACCTGGAACCGCCGCGACATCGAGAAATCCAAGAGCGAAGTGCGTGCCGCCCTTGGCCCGAACCGGCCCAATCCGAATTAAGATTTACCGCCTGTTAACCATTTAGTGGTTGTCTCTGCGGGTAAGGGCTAAAGATCGTAGAACAGTGAACATATCCGACACCAACGTGTTGATCGCGCTTTTGGCGGTCCTTGGCGGTTGCCTCGGGCTTGTCACGGGCCGGATCATAAAGAACAGCGCCGCGCGCCCGGTTTTCGATCCGGACGATTTCGCGAAGACCGCGATCGACAGCAGCGGCGATCTGGTGTGGATCGAATTTCAGGGCGCCTCGATCTGGCAGAACAAGGCCTGCCAGGAGGCGATGGCCCGCTTGCAGCAGACGGCGCCGACGCTGGCGGTTTTCGGACTGCGGGCGGAACCGGCCAGCGCGGCCAACGGCCAGCGCGGGCATCTGGCGCTGGAGGGCGAGGACCGGTTTTTTGATATGACGATCGATACCCGCGGCGACCTGACCGTCATCCACGCAAGGGACGCCAGCGCAATTCTGGGCGCGGAACGGGAACTGCAGCGCTTCATGCAGACACTGACAGACACGTTCGCGCATATTCCGATCGGGCTGGCCATTTTCGACCATTCCCGCAACCTCGCCCTGTTCAATCCGGCGCTGGCGGACCTGTTCGAACTGGAACCGGAGTGGCTGGCCCGCCGGCCCGGCCTGCGGACTTTTCTGGATCACCTGCGCAACGACGGCAAACTACCGGAACCCAAGGACTTCAAGGACTGGCGGAGACAGATCGAGGTGCTCGAACGCTCCGCCGAGAGCGGCAGCTATCAGGAGGACTGGCACCTGCCGAACGGCCGCGTCTTCCGCGTCAGCGGCCGGCCTCATCCGAAAAACGCCGTGGCCTTCCTGTTCGAGGATATTTCCAGGACCGTCGCCATAGAGCGCGCCTATCGCACCGAGCTGGAACATATGTTCAACACGTTCGACAACCTGACCTCGGCCATCATGATTTTCGACGCCAACGGTCAGGTCGCCTTTTCCAATCAGGCATTCGCCGATATCTGGGGCGAGGACGCGGCGACCAATCTCAAGTCCCAGAGCACCACCGACATGACCCGGCTCTGGCAGCAGAAATGCGAACCGACACCGGTCTGGGGCGATTTCCGCGACTTCGCCGCCGACTTTGGCGACCGCAGCCAGTGGCAGACGGTGGTCAAGATGCTGGACGGCCCCTTCCTGTCGGTCAGCTTCGCCCCGATCCCCGGCGGACGCATCCTGTGCGAGTTCGTCGAGGTCGAAGCGCCGCCCTCCAGCCTGATGCGGCCGCTCAAACAAATGGCCTGACGGGCTTGCAAAGCCGGCCCGCTATCCGCAAAGTCCAATCTGCAAATCAGTCGGGGCAGACCATTGGACAAGACACTCGAACTCGAGACTCTGGACCGCACCTATCAGGCGGCGGATATTCTGGCGCGCCGCCTGTCGGCGGGCGACGCGGTCTATCTCAAGGGCCCGGTCGGGGCCGGAAAGACCGAGGTCGCGCGGCGCATCATCCAGTCGATGCAGACGGCCGAGGGCCTGGCCGAGGACGTGCCCTCGCCCACCTTCACGCTAGTGCAAACATATCAGGCCGGTGATCTGGAAATCTGGCACGCCGACCTGTACCGGCTGTCGACACTGGACGAATTGCACGAACTTGGCCTGTTCGAGGCGATGGACACTGCGCTGGTCCTGATCGAATGGCCGGAACGCATGGGCGCGCTGCTGCCCGCGGGCGGCCTGACGCTAGACATCGGACTGGACCATGACGACCGCCGCACACTGCGCCTTGAATGGTCCGATCCAAAATGGGACAGTGTGGTCAACGAACTCGAACGGGCACTGGCAGGCGATGATTGACCGCGAACAGGTTATCGGAACATTCCTTCAGGCATGCGGCTGGAATCAGGCCCGCAGGCAGGCCATGACGGCCGACGCCTCTTTCCGGTCCTACGAGCGGCTTCATGCCCCTGACGGCAGCTCCGCAATTCTGATGAACGCCCCGCCCGATACCAACGAGGGCGTCGATATCTTCGTGACGATCGCGGGCATCCTGTCGGGATACGGCTACAGCGCGCCGCGCATTCTGGCGCAGGATGTGGCCGGCGGCCTGCTTCTGATCGAGGATCTTGGCGACGACCTCTATGCCCGGCTCTGCCGATCGCGCCCGCAACTGGAACCGCCGCTCTACGAGGCCGCCGTCGATCTGCTGATCGATCTGTCCCGCCAGCCGCGGCCAACCGGCCTGCAACCCTATTCCGACGCGGTTTACCGCCGCGAAGCGGGTCTGGTGACCGACTGGTATCTGCGAGGCTCCGCGACCAGTGGCCGCCACGCAAGCCCGGAGCAATACCTGAACTTGGTGTCCGACGCCTGCGCGGCGGCGGCGCCCTTCGATCCGGTTCTGGTGATGCGGGACTATCACGCCGAAAACCTGCTCTGGCTGCCCGACCGGCACGGCGTGGCGCGTGTCGGGCTGCTCGACTTTCAGGATGCGCTTCTGGGGCATCCGGCCTACGATCTGGTCTCGCTGCTCGAGGATGCGCGCCGCGACACCAGCCCGGCCCTGCAGCAGGCGATGAAGCAACGGTACATCGCCGGCACCGCCACGGACCCGCAGGCGTTCGAATATGCCTATTGCGCCCTCGGAGCGCAGCGGAACCTCAAGATCGTCGGCATCTTCGCGCGGCTGTTCCTGCGCGACGGCAAGGCCGGATACCTCGGCCTGATCCCGCGCGTCTGGGGCCATCTGCAACGCGATCTGGCGCATCCGGACCTGAAGGACCTGCGCCGATGGGTGGAACAAAACGTTCCCGAGCCGACGCCCGACACCCTGAACGTCATCCGCGGACATGCCGATGCGCCCTGAAGCCGCCATGATCTTTGCCGCCGGTTTCGGCACCCGCATGGCGCCGCTGACCGACACCTGTCCGAAACCGATGCTGCCGCTGGGCGGGCGCCCGATGATCGATCACTGCATCGCGATGATCCGCGACGCCGGAGATTTCGGCATCGTGGTGAACACCCACTATCTGGCGGAACAGGTCGAGGC
>JBFIHV010000176.1:0-5865 GCA_041601595.1 Amylibacter sp.
ATCGGGATGGCAAAGAGCAACGAAGCCTGACACAGTGCAGGCGAATTTAAAAAAGCCGGTTCCGAGCAGGCAGGATAGGAAAAAGAATATCATGCGCGATCACATGCACCTGATGCGGTCAAAGCGGTTCCTGCCGCTGTTTGTCACCCAGTTTTTCGGCGCTTTCAATGACAATGCTTTCAAGAACGCCTTCCTCATCTGGTTCACTTATGACGTGGCGACGGACAGCGGGATCAACGCGCCGATGATGGTGACGCTCGCCGCCGGCCTGTTCATCCTGCCGTTCTTCCTGTTTTCCGCCACTGCCGGACAGTTTGCCGACAAATACGAAAAGTCGCGCTTCACGCGGAAAATCAAGTTCGTCGAGATCATCCTGATGATAGCAGTTTCGGCCGGCTTCTTTCTGGGCAGCATCTACGGTCTGCTGCTGGTCCTGTTCATGATGGGTGTCCAGTCGACGTTTTTCGGTCCGATCAAGTACAGCCTTTTACCGGAACACCTGAACGACGACGAACTGATCGGTGGCAACGGCCTGATCGAAGGCGGGACCTTTCTGTCGATCCTGTTCGGCACGATTTTCGGCGGTCTGATCATCGGCACGAGCTATGGCATGGAAATGCTGTCGCTGGCGCTTGTGGGATTTGCCGTCGTCGGCTGGGTCAGCAGCCGCTCGATCCCCCTGACACCCGTCGGCGACCCGAATTTGAAGATCGGCTGGAATATCTTTCGCGAAACCTGGAGGATCATCGGATATGCCCGTGTCGAGCGCACCGTCTGGCTGTCCATTATCGGCATCTCGTGGTTCTGGTTTGTCGGGGCGACGTTTCTGACCCAGTTCCCGCTTTTCACCAAACAGACGATCGGCGGCAATGAACATATCGTCACCCTGTTCCTGACGATATTTTCCATCGGCATCGCTGTCGGTTCCGTATTGTGCAACAAGCTGCTGAAGGGCCAGATCAACGGCAGGCTTGTGCCTTACGGCTCGGTCGGCATGACCCTGGCGATTGCCGTGTTTGTCGCTGCATCGTTCCAGTACAGCGCGGACCGTCTGGTATATCTGGAAAACGTCCTTCAGTATCAGGACAGGATATTGGGGCTGACGGAGTTCTTTTCGGTCGGACTGTCGAGTTGGGGAATAATAGGCGGATTGCTGGCGCTTTCGGTTTGCGCCGGCATCTATATCGTCCCGCTTTACACGATCATGCAGCATCGCAGCGACGACAGGTATCTGGCGCGCATCATCGCCGCGGCCAATGTCATGAACGCCCTGTTCATGGTGATGGCGAGCGTTGTGGCGCTGATACTGTTTTCGGTAGACTTCTCTTCGATTCAGGTACTCCTCGCTGTCGGAGTGATGAATGTACCTGTCTTCTTTGTCGTGCGCGGAATTGTCAGGCGGAGGCTCAAAGTTGCTTAAATCATCGCTGAAGTGGCTCTTCACAAAGCTTTACAGGATAGAGATCAAGGGTGCCGGGAACTACGAAAACGCCGGCCGCCGTGTTCTGATCGTCGCCAACCACCTGTCATTTCTGGACGCCCTGCTGATTGCGCTGTTCCTGCCGGAAAAGCCGATGTTCGCCGTCGACAGCCACATCGCCCAGCGCTGGTATTTCAAGCCGTTCCTGAGCCTGGTGAAGGCCTTTCCGCTCGATCCGACCAACCCGATGGCGACCAAGTCGATCATCAATGAAATCCGCAAGGACCAGAGTTGCGTGATCTTTCCCGAGGGGCGCATTACCGTCACCGGATCGCTGATGAAAGTCTACGAGGGGCCGGGCCTGATCGCCGACAAGGCGGGCGCGATGATCCTGCCCATCCGCATCGACGGGGCCCAGTACACGCCGTTTTCCCGTCTGAAAGGCAAGGTCCGCACCCGCTGGTTCCCGAAAATCACCCTGACGTTTCTTGCGCCGCGAAGGTTCGATATTCCCGAAGAGGTCAAGGGCCGCCAGCGCCGCCACAAGGCCGGCGTGAAGCTCTACGACCTGATGAGCGAGATGCTGTTCGACAGTTCCGACCTGCGGAAAACCATATTCGGCTCGATCATCGACCAGTCGCACATCCACGGCAGATCAAAGATCATAGCCGAAGACCCGACGCGCAGACCGATGACTTATGGCCAGTTGCTGACCCGCAGCTTCATTCTGGGCGGCAAGATTTCCGCGACCACCAAAGAGGGCGGGTATATCGGCGTCATGCTTCCCAACATGGTCAGCTCGATCGTCACCCTCATGGCCTTGCAGGCCCATGGCAGGGTTCCGGCGATGCTGAACTTTTCCACCGGCGCGCAAAACATGCGCTCGGCGTGCCATGCCGCCTGTATCGACACCGTTCTGACCTCGAGACAGTTCGTCGAGGCGGGCAAACTGCATGCGCTGGTCGAGGCGGTCGAGAAAGACGGGGTCAAGGTCGTCTACCTGGAAGACATCGCGCCAACCGTCACGGCGCTGGACAAACTGAAGGGGCTGGTCGCCGGATACTTTCCGGAAACGACCTATCGCAGGACCAGCAACAGGCAGCCCGAAGACGCGGCTGTCGTGCTTTTCACCTCCGGGTCCGAAGGCACCCCCAAGGGCGTTGTCCTGTCGCATGTCAATATCCAGGCCAACCGGTTCCAGCTGGCGTCGCGCATCGACTTCGGTCCGACCGACATTGTCTTCAACGCCCTGCCGATCTTCCATTCCTTCGGCCTGACCGGCGGAACATTCCTACCGATGCTGTCCGGCATCCGGACCTTCTTTTATCCGTCGCCCCTGCACTACCGCGTCGTTCCGGAACTGATCTACGGCACCAATGCCACAATCATGTTCGGAACCGACACGTTTCTGTCCGGTTATGCCCGCTTTGCCAACGCATATGATTTCTATTCCGTCCGCTATGTTTTCGCCGGAGCTGAAAAACTGAAGGACGAAACCCGCCGGCTTTGGTCCGAGAAATACGGCGTCCGCATTTTCGAGGCCTATGGCGCGACCGAGACTTCGCCGGCATTGTCGGCCAATACGCCGATGCACAACAGGCCGGGTACGGTGGGCCGCCTGCTGCCGGGGATTTCGCCGGAATTGCAAAAGGTGCCGGGTATCGAGGACGGCGGCAGGCTGATCGTTCGCGGCGCGAATGTCATGAAAGGCTATCTGCTGGCCGACAATCCGGGTGTGCTGGTTCCGCCCGAGAACAGCACCTATGACACGGGTGACATCGTCGACTTCGACGAAGAAGGCTACATGACGATCAAGGGGCGCGCCAAGCGTTTCGCAAAAATTGCCGGGGAAATGGTCTCGCTGACGGCGGTGGAATCCTACCTCGCCAAGCTCTGGCCCGACCATCACTGCGTCGTGGTCTGCATATCCGACAACAAGAAAGGCGAGGCCCTCGTGCTGGTGACGGACAAACCGGACGCCAACAGGGACGAAATCAGCGCCTATGCCAAGGATAACGGCATCGGGGACCTGTCCGTTCCGCGCGACATGCGCATCGTCGATCAGATACCGCTGCTGGGCACGGGCAAGACGGACTATGTGAGCGTCCAGAAACTCGTTCAGGGTTAGGTCCGCCTCCCGCGGGAGGCGCGGGAACCGCTGCCGCCCGGCCTCAGAACCTCCGCATGCCGACGCCCACAGTCCGGCTGTGCCAGTCCTTGAGCCGCGTTAACAGACTGCCCCTGTAAGCTCTGCGGCCTTGCTGCTCGAACCGCTCCAATACGACCTCGACGGGACAGGGTAACTGCGTGATCGGATCCCAGTAATACGGGTAGGCAATCAATGCGGCATGTACCATGCCGTCGAGCGTCGGTTTTGCCTTGCGCCGCCGCGGCACCAGCCCCAGGTCTTCGGTCAACCCCCAGCCGGCATAGAACGGGGTGCCGAAGCAGGTCACCGGCTTGCCATGGAGCAGCGCCTCGAACCCGGCGAGGGACGTCATGGTGCAGACATGATCCACCTGCGGCAGAAGCCGCGCGATGTCGGCCCCCTCGGCAACATGATCCGCCAGCGAAATCGCGTCACCGAGATCGGAGCTTTGCCGCAGACCGGCCTCCACGTCCGGATGGGGCTTCCAGATCAGGAAGGCGTCGCGGAAATGGTAACGGGCCGCCTTGATCAGGTCCCGGTTTCGCGCAATCCGCCCGGCGCCTTTCAGGACCGAGGCGTCATCCTCCACCTGCCCGACCACAAGCACCCGCTTGCGCCCGCCGGAGTCCGGCATGTCGCCCGGCATTCCGGCAAGATTGTATTTCGATACGCTCTGCCGCACGAACCGCACCCGCAGATCGGAGGCGCGCGCCAACTCGAAATCGGGCAGATCGACAGAAGCGGAAATCAACTGCTCCAACCGGTTTGTCCGAGAGGCATCGTAATGCACGCCCAAATCGTCCAGCACCAGCGACACCGGCGGGATTTTTCGCGCTCCCAATCCGATCGACCTGATAAACCCGTCCTCCACCCGCCAGAGCTTCCTGCCGGACGCGGCACAGCGGGCCGCAGTGCCTTCCTCTTCCTGCGACGCCCAGACCGCAACGTCGCTGTCCAGCGCCTCGGCCCGTTCAAGCGCCGCCTTCGGCGATTTTGCGAAAATCACGGGCCGCCCGACCAATCCGAGATATTTTGATATAAACCCTTGCTTCCAATAGCTTATACCGGAAAAGATCAAGCCCCGGCGGGCTGTGACCCAGTGCCGCGACTGGGCCGACAGAATATCCATCACGCGGCCGATTTCAGTCAGGCCATCACGAAAAGGATCATACCATAGCGGATATTTCAGATAGGCGGCGGCGAAAATCTGCTCCGGGCCCCGGCTGCCCTTTTGCTCCTGCGCGGGATGGCGGTCATCGCTCAGGCCCCAACCGGCATAGAACGGGCGACCGAATACAACCGGCCGGTGACCGGCAAAGATCGCCTCAAGTCCGGTCTGCGAAGTGACGCAATAGACCGCCTCGGCCCGTTCGAACAAGACCCAGGGATTGGTCCGGCGCGTCCAGTAAACAGTACCCTTGCCAGCCGACGCAGCAAGAAATCCGGTCCGCTTTCCGGCTATGGTTTCCGGATGCGCCTTGACGAGGACTGTTTTTCCCGGATTTTCCCGCTGCGCCGCCGCCAGCATTTTCCGGAAATCATCCTCTGACGCGCCGCCAAGCGAAATGGACGCATCCTTCGAAGCCTGATCAACCACCAGAACGAAATTCCTGGGAAGTCCCGAGAGGTCGTCGTCGAACGCATTGTACTTGCTCAGCCGGCGATGGCGCAACCTCGCGAGCTGCAACTGCGCCTCGGCCATCAGCTTGTCGTCGAAACCGTCCGCCTGTTCGATCAGATCGAAGAGGTCGCTGGGCCCGCTTGCATCGAAGAATACGCCCTGACGGTCGGCGACAATTCCCAGACCTGCCTCGCCCTCGCGTCCGGTACGGACCGACCGCAGAAAAGCGTCCTCGATCGTCACCAGCGGCAAGCCCTTGGCGCGCGCGATCCGCATGCCCCGCAGGGCGCTGCGCTTGCGGCCCCAGACGCCGATACTGCCTCCGGTTCTGGGCCATCCGGGCGCGACATGCCAACCGGCCAGCCGCAAGATGCGTTTCGGTCTGCGCTGAAACCACAGGCCGATGCTGTACATGAACATCCGCATTGTCGCCTTGTCAGATTCTGGAGGTGGAAACACGCTCAAACTGGACACCGGACCTAATCACTGTTGCCTGAGGCAAACTCTCCGATTGATCCTGCCGCCGAAGTAGTCGTTAGTAAAGCGCTCAGGACACGGGAAAATTGCGCATATGGCGCTTCGGACACGTAAATCGTGTCACCGTCGCGTATTTGGAAGTCCTGCGCCAGGAACAACCCGTTCGGGGCCGTCAGGTTCAGGACATAGACAAGCCGC
>JBFIHV010000177.1:0-5824 GCA_041601595.1 Amylibacter sp.
GATCCGTTCGCTATGCGGCGACAGGACAATCTGCTGTACGGGCGCGGCGCTTGCGACATGAAAGGTTTCGTCGCCGCCGCAATGGCGAGCGCCGAATATTACGCCGGTCTGGACCTGGAGAAGCCGGTGCATTTCGCCTTTACCTATGACGAAGAGGTCGGCTGCCTTGGCGCGCGCGTCCTGATCGACCGGATGATTGCTGACGGTTTCCGCCCGGCAATCTGTATCGTGGGAGAACCCACGAACATGCGGATTATCGAGGCGCACAAGGGGGCGTGCCATTACACGACCGAATTCAGGGGGGTCGAGGGCCATTCGAGCCAGCCGTCCCTTGGCGTCAACGCACTGGAATTTGCATCTCGTTTCGTGTCCAGGCTGATGGACGTCCGCCAGGAACTTCCTGCCATGGCGCCGAAGGATTCGCCTTTTGATCCACCTTATTCGACAAGTTCCATTTGCGGTCTGCACTCCGGCGTGGCGCATAATGTCATTCCGAACAAGGCGGCGGTCGAGTGGGAAATGCGGGTGGTGCAGGAGTCTGACCGCGTGTTTCTACGCGCCGCCATGCAGGACTACGTCGACAGCGTGCTGTTGCCGGAAATGAAGGCAGCTTCGCCCAAGGCCAATATCGTCGAAACCCTCTGTTGCGAATTCGAGGGTCTGATGCTGCAAGCGGACAGCGAGGCGGTGCGGGTTGTTCAGGAACTGACCGGGGCCAACTCGACTGACGTGGTTGCCTTTGGCACCGAAGCAGGCTTTTTCCAGCGTGCGGGCGTCTCGACCGTCGTGTGCGGGCCGGGTTCGATTGCGCAGGCGCACAAGCCGGATGAATTCATAGCGATCGATCAGTTGGAAGCTTGTCTGGAACTGATGCAGCGGCTTGGCCGGAAACTGGTTTGAAACATGGCTGTCCCCGTATCCGAAATAACCTGTCCCCACTGCGGCCATAAATCGGTCGAGACGATGCCCACGGATGCCTGCCAGTTCTTCTATGACTGCAAGGGTTGCGGCGCCGTGTTGAAGCCGAAACCGGGCGATTGCTGCGTTTACTGTTCTTACGGCTCCGTGCCATGCCCGCCCGTTCAGGACGGCGCGGGCTGTTGTTAGCAAGGTGGGCGGACCGTTGAGGATTGCCGTCATCGGCCGCGGGATGATCGGGTCCGCGGCGGCGCGGCATCTGGCGGTACAGGGACATGATGTCGTCCTGATCGGGCCCGACGAGCCGCTTGACAAGCCCTCGCACCAAGGCGTGTTCGCAAGCCACTATGACGAGGGCCGGATCACCCGCGCGCTGGATGCGGACGGTTTCTGGTCCGATGTCAGCCGCGCCTCGATCGCACGATACGCCGAGATCGAAACCGCCAGCGGTGTCCGCTTTTTCAGGGAATGCGGCGCGCTTTTGGCCGGTGTGCGGGACAGTGACTGGATCGGGCGGGTCGGGCAGGTGCGCCAGAGCCGAGGGATCATGGCGCGGCATATGCAGGGGCCGGAACTGGACGCGGCCTTCCCCTATTTGCGGTTTTCCGACGAAACCGAGGCTTTCTATGAGCCGCGGGGCGCGGGCCATATCAATCCGCGCCGGATGATTCAGGCACAGGGCATCGCGTTCCAGAGGGTTGGCGGTACGATTGTGGTCGCCACCGCAGGTTCCCTGCGCGAAAACGGGCAGGGCGTCGTGATCCGGACCGGTGAAGGTGAGATTACTGCCGACCGCGCGCTGGTTGCGGCTGGCGGATTTTCCAATGCGCTGCTGGAAAACGCCTTGCCGCTGACGGTCTATGCCCGCACCGTGGCTCTGGTCGGGGTGGATGCGCCGGAGGCGGCGCGACTGGCCGGAATGCCGTCACTCGTGCTGCGCCTAAGCGACGGGCGGGACCCGTATCTGTTGCCGCCGATCCGTTATCCGGACGGAAATATCTATCTTAAACTGGGCGGCGATCCGGTGGACAGGGCCGTTCACGGGGATGACATCGGCGACTGGTTCCGCAGCGGCGGCAGCAGCGAGGTGGGCCTTTACCTTGCAGAGATTGCCCGGGAGCTTTTGCCGCGCTTGGCGGTCCGGTCGGTTCATACTGACGCCTGCGTCACGGTCTTCGGGCCGGCCGACCGGCCGATCATCGACAGGGTTTCGGACAGGATCGCGGTCGCCACCGCCGGATGCGGTCGGGGGGCGAAGTGTTCCGACGAACTGGGCCGGATGGGCGCGGCGGCTGTTTTGGCGCTGGCGTGATGCCATTCCCGCATCCGGCCGCAAGCAGCCGGTTCAAAATAACCGGATCGGTGATTTACCTGCTTGCATCCCGTCCCTCTGGCGGATTAAAAGATACCGCACGCGGGTGTAGCTCAATGGTAGAGCAGCAGCCTTCCAAGCTGAATACGTGGGTTCGATTCCCATCACCCGCTCCAACCGCCTGTTTTTTGTTGGGCAGAACAAGAGAGAGACATGGCGGGTCCGCGTTCCACCGGTGACATCGAAGAACAACGCCCGAAATCCCGGCGCATAGACCCTTTGCGCGGACTGTTTCCGTTTGTGCTACCCTACAAACGGACGGCGGTGGTTGCCGTGCTGGCGCTGATATTGACGGCCTGCGTGTCTCTGGCGCTGCCGCTGGCCGTCAGACGGGTCATCGACGGCTTCAACAATCCCGATGTCGGCTTGATGGACAAGTATTTCGCAGCGGCGATCGCCTTGGCCGGCCTGTTGGCGATCGGCACCGGATTCCGGTACTACTTCGTCACCCGTCTGGGAGAGCGTGTCGTCGCCGACATCCGCAAGGCCGTCTATGACCGGATGATCGGCATGAGCCCGGAATTCTTCGAGAGGATCATGACCGGCGAGGTCCTCAGCCGGATCACCACGGACACGACCCTGATCCTCTCGGTCATCTCTTCCTCGCTGTCCATCGCGATGCGAAACTCCCTGATTTTCGGCGGCGGCCTGGTTCTGATGCTTGTCACGTCCTCCAAGCTGACCGGTCTGGTCCTGCTTGTCGTACCTCTGGTGATCGTGCCGATCATCGTGCTCGGGCGCCGCGTGCGGGCGCTGAGCCGCGAAAATCAGGACATGATCGCCGCCAGTTCGGGGAATGCTTCGGAAACCCTGCAGGCTGCGCAGACCGTTCAGGCTTTCTCGCACGAGGCGGCAAGCCGGTCACGCTTCGGCCGCCTGAACGAAGCCGCGTTCGAAGCCGCGAAAAAGCGTATCGGCACGCGCGCGGTCACGACGGTGATCGTGATCTTCCTGATCTTCACCGGCGTCGTCGGCGTCTTGTGGATCGGCGCGCGCGATGTGCGGGCCGGTGGCATGTCGACCGGCGCGCTGGTCCAGTTCGTCATCTATGCGGTCATGGTCGCGGGCGCGGCAGGTTCGCTGTCGGAAATCTGGGGCGAGCTGCAGCGTGCTGCAGGCGCGACAGACCGGCTTGTGGAACTGCTGAATTCCAAAGACAGCATTGCCGAGCCGAAGGCACCCCTGACCCTGCAGGAGCCGGTGCGCGGCGAGATCGAGTTCCGCAACGTGACATTCCACTATCCCTCGCGCCGGAATGCCGCCGCGCTGGAAGGGTTCAGCCTGACCATAAAGCCGGGCGAGACAGTGGCACTGGTCGGGCCGTCAGGCGCAGGCAAGTCCACCGTCTTCCAGTTGCTGCTCAGGTTCTTTGATCCCGAAACGGGGAAGGTTTTGCTGGACGGTGTGCCGCTGGTTCAGATGCAGCGGTCGGAATTCCGCAAGAAGCTCGCCTTCGTGCCGCAGGACCCAGTGATCTTCGCAGACACAGTGATGGCCAATATCCGGTTCGGCTGGCCGGAAGCCAGCGATGCGCAAATCATGGAGGCGGCCAAAGCCGCCGCCGCGCACGAGTTCATCACCGACCTGCCGAACGGGTACGAGACCTATGTCGGCGAACGCGGCATCATGCTGTCGGGCGGGCAGAAACAGCGTCTTGCGATTGCCCGCGCGATCCTGCGCAATGCACCTGTCCTGATGCTGGACGAGGCGACTTCGGCGCTGGATGCAGAGAGCGAACGGGCGGTTCAGACCGCCGTGGAACGTCTGGCGACAGAGCGTACCACCCTGATCGTCGCGCACCGTCTGGCGACCGTCAAGAAAGCCGACCGCATCGTCGTTCTGGACAAGGGCAGGGTGGTCGATCAGGGCACCCACGAGGAACTGGTGCGCAAGGGCGGGCTCTATGCGCGGCTGGCGAAACTGCAATTCACCGATGGCGCCGCCGAACTTGCATGATGCCGCGCCGGGGTCGGCGAATCTTTTCATTGCACATGAATTCAATACGAACCAACATTGAACCAGACTTTGGAGTTTGGAATGATTTCAACCCGCGCGGATGTATTGGCGATTGAAAACGAAATGCCGGTCGATCAGCGCTGGGCTGAAAAGACCGTCTACCAAAGACTTTGCACCACCCGCGACACCTATCCCGACCGGCCCGCCGTCAGCTTCCAGCTCAAGTCCGGACCGAAGGACAAGGCGACAACCCTGAACTGGACCGAACTGACGGAACAGGTCACGCAAGCCGCCAACCTGTTCCGCGGGCTGGGCATCGGGGAGCGCGATGTCGTCGCCTTTTTGTTGCCATCGACACACGAAACGCTGATCACGCTGCTGGCGGGGATGACCGCGGGCATCGTGGCGCCGATCAATCCGACACTGAAAAGCGATCAGATTGCAGAGCTCTTGCGAGAGACGGGGGCGGAAGTTCTTGTTACTCTGAAAACCTTTCCGAAAACGGATCTGGCGCAGGTGGCAGCCGAGGCGGTATCGCAGGCCCCCGCCGTGAAAACCGTGATCGAAGTCGACCTGCTGCCGCATCTGGGCGGGCTTGCGTCCTGGATCGTTCCGCTCATACGGCCGAAGGTCACAGCCCGTCATTCCGCCAGGGTCGTGGATTTCAACGCGGCGCTGGCCGGTCAGCAGGGCCGGCTGCTGGACTTCGCCGAATCCGGCGAGGACAGAATATGCGCCTACTTCCACACCGGAGGAACGACGGGCAAGCCCAAGATCACGCAGCACCGTTTTTCCGGCGTTTTGTACAATGGCTGGGTGGCCTATGAAATGCTGTTCAAGCCCGAAGACGTGATCCTCTGCCCGCTGCCGCTGTTCCATGTTCTGGCGGCCTATCCGATCTGGATGGGATGCATGTTCAGCGGATCGCATCTGGTCCTGCCGACGCCGGCCGGATATCGCGGCGAGGGCGTGTTCGACACTTTCTGGAAACTTGTCGAGCGCTGGAAAGCCTCGTTCATCGTGACGGTTCCGACCGCGACCGCCGCGCTGCTGCAACGTCCGGTGGATGCCGATATCTCGACCCTGAAGAATGCTTTCAGCGGTTCCGCGCCCCTGCCGGTCGAGGTGTTCAACCGGTTCCAGAAAGCCACCGGTATCGAGATCATCGAAGGCTACGGAATGACCGAAACCACCTGCGTGATCTCGGTCAACCCGCCGCACGGCGAACACCGGATCGGATCTGTCGGCTTCCCGTTTCCCTATACGGATATCCGGATACTGGACTGCGCCGAAGACGGCACCGTAAACCATCCCTGCGGCGTGGACGAGGTTGGCGAGATTTGCGTGGCCAACCCCGGCGTCGTGGTCGGCGCGACCTATACGGACCCGCAGAAGAACGAAAACCTGTTCGCCGACGGGGTCTATCTGCGTACCGGCGATCTGGGCCGAATTGATGCGGACGGCTATCTTTGGATCACCGGACGCGCCAAGGACCTGATCATCCGCGGCGGTCACAACATCGATCCCGCGCGGATCGAAGAGGCCATGGTGCGGCACCCGGCCGTGGCCTTTGCCGGC
>JBFIHV010000178.1:0-5792 GCA_041601595.1 Amylibacter sp.
ATGAATGCAGCCTGAAACTCAATCGACCCGTTTGGCGGTCTTTATCGACGCCGACAATATCCCGGCGAAATTCGCCGAAAACATTCTGAAAGAGGTCACGAAGTTCGGCGAACCCGGATTGCGCAGGGTCTATGGCGACTGGTCCAGCCCCCAGCTCGCCGGCTGGACAAGATCGGCACAGACGCTGGGTCTGGTGCAGCACCAGCAGACCGCCAACACCAAGGGCAAGAACGCCTCGGACATCGGTCTGGTCATCGACGCGATGGACGTCCTGCACGCCGGGCATTTCGGTGTCTTCGTGTTGGTCTCTTCGGACAGCGATTTCACCCGTCTGGCCAGCCGCATACGCGAACAGGGCCTTACGGTTATCGGCATTGGCGAGGCGAAAGCGCCCGACGCGCTGAAAAACGCCTGCAACCGGTTTGTCACGATCGAGAACCTCGTCGAGCCGGACACAAAAGCCTTGGCGCCCAAGAAGGCAAACCTGAATGCGGCGCAGCAACTGCTGATCAACGCGATGGACAAGATCGAACAGGAAGACGAATGGTATCAGTTGGGGCGGCTGGGCCAGCAGGTTCAGGCCGACAATCCGGACTTCGACACGCGGACCTACGGCTATTCCAAGCTGAGCGCATTGGTAAAAGACTTGAAACGGCTTGAGACTGATCACCAAGGCAATCAGTTGCTGGTCCGCCGGCTGGACTGACCGGGCGGCGCGACATGACACAGCCAGTACAGGAGGACGCCGCGACATGACCCGGATCACCACCGTCCTGTTCGACATCGGCAACGTGCTGATCGGCTGGCAGCCGGAACGTTTCTATGACCGCGAATTCGGCCCCGAACGGCGCAAGGACCTGTTCGCCCGCGTCGATCTGCACGGCATGAACGACCGTGTCGACCGGGGCGAGGACTTCCGCGAAACGGTCTATGAAACGGCGCGGCGGCATCCCGATCTGGCGTTCGAGATACGTCAGTGGCACGATCGCTGGCTCGACCTTGCCGGTCCGGTCATCGACAGTTCGGTCGAGCTGATGCGGCGCCTGCGGGACAAAGGCGTGCCGGTGATGGCGCTCAGCAATTTCGGGATCGGCAGCTTTGCGCTGGCGCAGGGCCATTTCGACTTCCTGAACGAGTTCGACGGGCTGTTCGTGTCCGGCCACATGGGCGTGGCCAAGCCGGACATCGCGATCTTCGAGCGGGTGGAGGCCGCCTGCGCCCAGCCGCCGCAATCGCTGTTTTTCACGGACGACCGGCCCGAAAACGTCGCCGCGGCGCAGGCACGCGGCTGGACCACGCATCTGTTCGACGGACCCGAAGGACTGGCCCGGAAGCTGGTCGCGCTCGACCTTTTGACACCAACCGACTTGACGGAGGCATTCGCATGATTGCGCCCCAGATCACCTTTGACGCCACCGATCCGCTGCTGAAATGGCAGGATATCGCCAAATCGATCGAGGACGGCCACAGCTTTCCCAAGGCCGAGATCCGCGACAGCTTCACCAAGCGCGGGGACGACACGCTGCTGGTGCGCTCGGCCTGGATCGACGGCATGGGCATCGGGGTCAAGACCGCGACGATCTTTCCCGAAAACGCCGAGCACGGGCAACCGACCATAAACGGCGGCATGATGCTGTTTGCGGATTTGACCGGCGCGATGGAGGCGGTCGTTGATTTCCACCTCGTCACCAAGTGGAAGACGGCGGGCGACAGTCTGCTCGCGGCGCAGCGACTGGCGCGCAAGGACAGCAAAACCATGTTGATCCTTGGCGCCGGCAACGTCGCGGAAACGCTGGTGTCGGCCTATTCAAGCCAGTTTCCCGACCTGAGGTTCGTGATCTGGAGCCGCCGCAGATCCAGCGCGGAAAACCTCGTGTCCCGGCTGGGCGACCGTTCCGATCTTTCCGTTGCGGACGATCTGCAGAAGGCTATACACGACGCCGATATCATCGCCTCCGCCACCATGTCGACCGAACCGCTGATCAAGGGCGACTGGCTGCGCCCGGGCCAGCACCTCGACCTGATCGGCGCCTATCGGCCCGACATGCGCGAAGCCGACGACAGGGCCTTGCAGCGCGCTTCGATCTTCGTCGACAGCCGGGACACCACCCTGCCGCATATCGGCGAATTGCTGGTGCCGCTGAAAACCGGCGCCATAAGGGCCGAGGACATTCTCGCGGATTATTACGATATCGGGGACGGGCTGTTCAAACGCTCGTCGGACGATGAGATCACCCTGTTCAAGAACGGTGGCGGCGCGCATCTGGACCTGATGACCGCCAAGGCGATCCTGCAAATCTGGACAGCCGCGCAAAGAGGCTGAGCGGACGCGCCGCCGCCTATTTGTCCTGCAGGACGGGGGCGTCTTCCGCCGACGCGCGCTTCTCGGCGATAACGTCCGGCATCAGGCTGACCAGGGCCGTCGTGGCGCGCAGGTCCGGCGATTCCTTCGGTTCTTTCCAGTCGAGCGTGTCGAAACCCGAGCAATTGTCGCAGATCGGCGCCCACTGGCCGTGGATCTTGCCGCAGCTGTCGCAGATCCACTGCGGTCCGCGCGGCGCAGACAGGGCCTTGTTCAGCCAGGCATGCACCACCTTGTCCTCGGCGCCTTCGCCTTTTTCGACGGCCGCCATGATGGTCAGCACGCGGGGCCGCGGTTTTTCCTCGATCAGGCCGCGGATCGCGCGGCGGGCGGCGGGGAAATCCTCGTCAGCCAGCGCAAGTTCGGCCTGCAGCAGCTTGCTTTCCTCATGCCCCGGATTGTTCTTGATCAGCGAGGCAAAACGCTTGATCCGGGCCGCGGGAGTTTCGTCGGGTTCGATCTCGGCAAAGGCGGCGGCCAGATCGGGATGCGGGTTCAGCGCCCAGGCCTTGCGCAGCGCATTGCCGGCGGCCCGCTTGCCGTCATCCAGCATGTGCATCTCCGCCGCCAGAACGGCGGCCGGAACCAGACCGGGCGACAGCTTGTTCGCCTTGAGCGCAGAGGCCTTGCCGGCCTCGATGTTTCCGGCCTCCAGCAGGGCGCGGGCCTCGGCCAGTTCCAGCACGGCCTCGCGCCGCTGTCCTATGTCCCTGGGCAGCACGCGCGCCTTTACCTCGGCGGCGATCGTCTTGCTGGCGCCGCGCCATTCGGATCTGGCCGATTGCAGCGCGAACAGCGTGTTCATGGTTTCGGCGTGGTCGGGCCGGATGGCAAAGGCCTTTTCGGCCAGTTTCAGCGCCGTGTCGGTGTCGCCCTCGGCCAGTTTCTGTTTCAGGATGCCCTTGATCCCGACAAAGCGGGTGCGGTCGTTCGACAGCAGGCTCTTGTAATAGCGCAGCGCGCGCTGGCTGTCGCCTGTCAGTTCGGCGGCCTGCGCGTTGATCAGGTTGGTCAGTTCCGGACGGCTCAGATAGCGTTCCGCCTTGGCCGCCTTGGCCACGGCGGTCTTGCCCTCGCCGGCGGCCAGCGCCACCATGCCGTCGGCCAGCGCCTCGAAGCCCTTCTGCTCGTGGCGGCGGTTGAAATAGCGGGTGATCGCGGTTTCGTCGCCGTTGAAGAAACGGAACACCGCCAGCAGAAGGCCCAGCAGGACGAAGCCCGCCCAGACCGCCACCATCGTCAGAACGAATCCGACAATGGCCGCAATGGGCTGCAGGCTCACCTCTTGCCCGCCAAAGGCGATCCGCACCTCTCCGCCGGTATCGATGACAAAGGCCGCGCCCAGCGCCAGCAGCGCGATCAGGGCGACGAAGACAACAATCTTGGTGACTGACCAGAGCATATTCTATCCTAGCTTTTCTGGCGCGGAATCTGCGCCGTTGCCGTTGCCAGTTCGGCTATCGCGTCCGACAGTTGCCGGACCGACGCCAGCCAACCCGCCAGAGGCGCGCGCGCCGCGTCATTCAGCGCGTCGGCCTCGGACAGGCATTCCGCCAGATTGCCCGACGCCAGCGCCGCTTCCATCCGCGACAGGATCGCGTCGGTGCTGTCGCCGGATTGCGGGGTCAGCGACCGGCTGGCGACCTGCGACTTGAGAAACGCCAGCGCCTTGCCGCTGTAGCCTTGCGCATCGGCCCGCATCGAGGCCCGCAGGGCTTCGTATGCCAGCGGCGCAAACGCGGTCTTCAGCTCCGCCAGCGGTGTGACACCGCTGTCGGCAACGCCTTGCAGCGTGGCCAGATAGGCCTCCGTCACACCGGCCAGCAAATCCAGCGCGGGGCGGAAGGCGGCTCCGGTTTCCAGTGCGGCCGCGATATCGGTCGCGGCCTTTTCGGCCTGCGAAGCGCCGACGACGCTTTGCGCCTCTTGCTTGATCCTCGTGTTGGCGGCGGCGACCTCATCGATCTCCTGTTGCAGCCCGCCCTGACGCGCGGCCAGTTGGTCAAGCTCGGCGTTCAGCCGGTCGATCATCGCCTGATAGGACGCGGCCTGTTCGGCGCTCATCGCCGACTGGCGCTCCATGCTTTCGGCAACGGCGGCCGACAACTGCTGACCGAGCGATGTCATCTGCGCCTCCAGCCCTTCAACGGCCGTTTCCAGCGTGGCCAGACGCGTCTTGATATCGGCGCTGCCAACGGCCGAGACCGTATCGCGCAGGGCGGCCAACTCTTCCCGGATGCCTGCATCATAGTCGGCCAGCGCGGAGCGCACAGCGGCATCGATCGCATCCGAAGGCAGGTCCGGAGCCGGCTGTTGCTGTTCCAGAGCGCTCAGGCGGGCGTCGATCTCTTCCGCCTCGCGCACGCCGCCCGGTGTCAGGAAACGCGCCACCGGTTCCAACCCGCTGGGAAGCAGCGGCGCGATCCGCGGTCCGCCCCACAGCGCGATGCCCGCACCGAACAGCAGGATGATCATGACCTTCAGCCATGTCGGAAAATTGCCATGCTCCTCGAGCCCGGAATCGTGATGCTCGGCGTCGTGATGCTCGGCCTCATGCAGGTCAGGTTCATGATGCGCCGCATCGTCGTGCTCTGCCCCGGCCTCGGGCGCTTGCGGCGCCTCGGCGCCAGCCTCCGTCACCATCGCGGGGGTATCTTCCCCGGCTGGCTCGATAGTTTCCGGTGCATCGGCGGCCTCCGTTACGGTTGCCTCCGGTTCCCGGGTTTTTTCCGGCTCCACCTTGTCCTGTTTTTTACGCGCCACGTCGATCCGCTCCGCTCTGAGTCTGTCTGTGTGTGTTCGTTACATATAGGATCAGTTTAACGGCCTGAAAGAGAAGTGCCAGCGCCTGATCGCCAATATCCGGCACTTCCTTGAATTATTGACGCGAAACCAGCGCCGCAATCGCTTTTATCATGCTGTCGCGGCTGGGATGCGCGGCAAAATGCACGTCATCCTCGTCGAATCCGGCCAGCGGCGCGGCCACGGCGCGACTCATGCACACGAAGTGAATCCTCTTGTGTGGCAGCGACCGGACCTGCCTGACGAATATCTCGGCCGAGTTCGCGGAGAACAGCGGCACGATCACGTCCCGATCGGCCAGAACCTGCCGCGCCTTGTCCGACAACGGCTTCTCGACCTGCCGATAGATCATCCGGGGCCGCACCGGCACGCCGCGCTCTTTCAGCAGTCCGGCCAGATCGGCAGCGGTCTTTTCGCCATGCAGATAGAGGTAAGGACCGTCGCCTTCCATATGGAACGCGGTCAGCATTTCCAGAAGTTCATTGACGTCGCCGCCCGCGGAGATGCCGCGAAAACCGGCCCGCTTCGCTGCGTTGGCCGTCGTATTGCCGACGCAGAAGGCCCGCAACCCATGCCCCTTGCCGCTCTGCGCGAAGACCCGGACCGCATTGGCCGAGGTGAACACCAG
>JBFIHV010000179.1:0-5780 GCA_041601595.1 Amylibacter sp.
CCGACGCCCTGCACGCGGGTCAGCAGCTTGTGCCACTCGCGTTCGGCCAGCGTCGGAAAGCCGAACAGTTGCAGGTTGTCCTCGCGCACCAGCAGGTCGGTATAGAGCGCCACGATCCCGCCGCGCGGCGGCAGCCCCGCCAGCGTGCGGTCCGAGCAGTACACCAGATAACCGACGCCCTGCACATCGACCAGAACGTGATCCGCGCCGCGGTAATCCACCCGTCCCGTAATCTTGCCGATCATGCCGCCCCCCTTGCGCGCGCCACCGCCGCCTCCAGTTTTCCGGCGAACCGCGCCTGATGCGCGTGGCAGAGCGCGATCGCCAGCGCGTCCGAGGCATCCGGCCCGACGATCTCGACACCCGCCAGTTGCAGGCGCACCATATGGTCGACCTGCCCCTTTTGCGCATGGCCGACGCCGACCACGACCTTCTTGATCTCGTTCGGGGCGTATTCCGCGACGGTCAGCCCGAACTGCGCCGGCACCAGCAGACAGATCGCGCGGGCCTGCCCCAGCTTCAGCGTGGCCGAACCGCTCTTGTTGACGAAGGTCTGCTCGACCGAGGCCGTATCGGGCCGGTAGATCTCGATGATTTCGGTGAGTTGACCGTGCAGGCTGTGCAGCCGGTCCGCCAGACTGTCGGTGGACTGCGACTTGCACTGGCCATTCGCCACATGCGTCAGCTTCGTCCCGTCCGCATCGACGATACCCCACCCCATGCACCGCAGTCCTGGATCGATTCCGATGACGCGCATTGCTGCCACTGCCCTTTTTTCTTGTTGCGAGTGCAATAGCACGAAACAAGAACATTTAAAAAGGGAAACTTGGCCGCCGGGTCAGTTTCCGGGGAACTGTGTCCGACAGCACCGGCGCGCCGGGCTATGCGGTGATCGCAACCCGGCCTTGCAGGAACATCGGTTGTATACCCGGGCATGCGGCATATCATAACACCTGTCCGGCACATTTCGGACGCAACACAAGGAAATGAACAATGACTGTATTCCAAAACGCCGTGCGACTTTCGCCCGTAGCCGCATTGTTTTCGCTGGCCGCAGAGCGGCTTGACGAAGCTTCCGCCCGCTACAAGGCCTGGAACAAGGAACAGGCGGTTCGCGCCGAACTGCGAAGCTTCACAGACCGGGAACTCGCCGACATCGGCCTGAGCCGTTTTCAGGTCGAAACGATGGACCTGTCCGAAAATGCGTAAGTCGGCCTCGTCCGACCTGCACGCCATACACGATGATCCCGAAGCCGGTTTCCTTCACAAGGAACCGGCTTCCAGCGTTTTAAAGGGCAGCGCGGCCCGCCGGGCCTGAACGCCCGTCCGGCGCCATGCAATCCGCGGGGCCGATCCATGCAAGAAACGCAATCCGGCTTTGCTCAAACATGGATTGTAAACGGGTACCCGCAGGAATAGATGACCGCTGTCCGAGATCATTCGGACTTCATGAAGGATATGAACAATGGCTGTAACACATGATTTCGATAACGTATCGGTTATCGCAGTTGTCTTTTCGCGCCTCGCCGCCCGCGTTCAGGACGTGGCAAACCGCTTCCAGACCTGGAATGCCGAAAGAAAAACACGCGAAGAACTGATGCGCCTGACAGATGCAGAACTCGCCGATATCGGCCTGTCCCGCTTCCAGATCGCTACGCTGGACCTGTCGAAAAATGCGTGAACGGGGTCAGTTTGACGTAACGACCTCTGCTGACGATCCTGAAGCCGGTGCCCCATCCACGGGACCGGCTTCTTGCTTTTCAGGGGCCGACTGAGCCTCTGACACCGGCGCCGCAACGCTTTCGCGCGCCGCCAGCCTGGGGTCCATGAAACCGGAACCCGCCAGCAATTCCTGAAGTTTCGCGGTCAACGGATCGGCCTGCATCACGGCGAAGGCCGCCTTGTGGTACTTGTCACCCGCCTGAAGCTCCGCCATCCGCGCATCGTATGCCGCCGGCCCCATCGATACCATGATATAGGTCTTGACGCCCAGAAAGGCCGCCAGAACCAGCATGATGCGGAACGTCCAGTTGGCCTTCCGGCCTTTTTTCCGCTGGCGTTTCCGGTCTTCTTCCTTGCGGAAATACTCGCCCGAACTCTTGTAGGATACCCGGCCGCCCTTGTGGTTGGCCCCCTCGATCCGCTTGATACGTTCCTCGAAACCCTTGAGGTTTTCCATACTGGACTGGGACATGCTCGCTCCTGTCAACGGCCGCTGCCGGGCAGTCATCGGGCGGCCCGGACGGAATTTTTTTCTTGGTTAACGCTTACGTAACGTCAAACTCGACCACTCGCCAAGAATAATCTGGTCAACCAGTTCGAAATTTTCCGCCGTGTATGCATTTATGACATCATCGGCCTGCGTGTTCAAAAGGCCGGACAATATGGCATAGCCGCCGGTGACTATGTTCCGCCCCATGTCCGGCGCCAGATCGATCAGCGGCCCTTTCAGGATGTTCGCCAGCACCAGATCGAAGGGCGCGGCCTGCTGCAAAACCGGATGGTCGAAACCGGCGCAGGTCACGACCTCGATCCGGTCCGCAAGCCCGTTTCCGGCGATATTGGCGATGGCGGTATCGGTCGCGACCTCGTCGATATCGCTTGCCAGAACCCTGCCCGGCCAGATCTTCGCCGCGGCCATGGCCAGCACGGCGGTACCGCAGCCGATATCCGCCACGTTGCTCCCGACAAACCCGCCACTCGCCAGATTGTCGAGCGCGATCAGGCAGCCCTTGGTGGTGCCGTGGTGTCCGGTGCCGAACGCCATCGCCGCCTCGATCAGCAGGGGCACGCAATCGTCGGGCACCTTGTCGGCGTCGTGCGACCCGTAGAGGAAGAACCGTCCGGCCTCGATCGGGGCCAGTTCGCGCTTCACTTCGGCCACCCAGTCCTTGTCGGGAACCTCGGACACGGCAAAGGGCCGCGCGCCGCAGCTTGCCGCCAGCAGCGCCAGCGCCACCGCGTCGGGTTTTTCGAGGAAATAGCCGCCGACTTCCCATGTCTCGGACCCGTCCTCGACCTCGAAGACGCCGACGCCATAGGGTTCGGGGATCAACTGCTCCAGTTCGTCACTCAGACGCTCGGCGTCCGCTTTGCTGGTCAGGGTGGTCAGGGCGGTAAAAGTCGGCATGGCCTATCCGTATGTCAGGGTGTTTCCGCGCGGATAGGCGAGCACGCGCCTCAGGTCAAGCGGTCAATCCGACCGGACAGGTCACGCCGGTGCCGCCCAGCCCGCAATAGCCGCCGGGATTCTTCGCCAGGTACTGCTGGTGATAATCCTCGGCGTAATAGAATTCCGGCGCGTCGAGAATCTCGGTCGTGATGACGCCGTGTCCGGCGGCGGAAAGCTGTTTCTGATAGGCCGCCTTGCTGGCGCGGGCCTGCTCCGCCTGCTCCGGCGTATAGGTGTAGATGCCCGAGCGATACTGCGTGCCGCGGTCGTTGCCCTGCCGCATGCCCTGCGTCGGGTTGTGGCCCTCCCAGAACAGCCGCAGCAGTTCGGCATAGGAAATCAGCTTGGGATCATAGATCAGCCAGACCACCTCGTTATGGCCGGTGCGGCCGGAGCAGACCTCCTGATAGGTCGGGTTCGGAGTGACACCGGCGGCATAACCCGCCGCCGTCAGCCAGACGCCCTCGGTTTTCCAGAAAATCCGCTCGACGCCCCAAAAACAACCCATCCCGAACATGGCCTGCTGCAGTCCGGCGGGGACCTCCTGCCTCAACCCGCGACCGTTGACGAAATGCGTTGCCGCCGTCGGGATCGGTTCCTCCCGTCCGGGCAGCGCGGTTGTTGCGTCCGGCATCTCCAGCGATTTGCGACCGAATATCATTTTTTGCTCTCCTGTGTGTCTGCGGCTTAATCTAGGCATGGCCCGCCTCAGGTCAAATCAACTTGGCGTGGCCGATCGTGTCCGCGCGTGGAACTCCAGGCGGGTGACATAGCGCCAGCCCCAGATCATGGCGAAAATCCCTGCCGCGACGCTCGCCGCCATCTGGCCATAGATAACCCCCTCCGCCGCGTACCAAGCGCCGAAAATCAGGCAGGACGGGTACATCAGGACCCCGTCGCGCAGCCAGTTCGAAACCGTCGAATAGGCCGGCCGTCCCAGCGTGTTGAAGGCCGCGTTGGCGACAAAGACGAAACCGGTGAAGGAATAGCCGAAGGCCGCGATATGGGTGAAGGCGCGCATCACCCCGGCGGCATCGCCGCTCAGATGGAAAACCGCGACCATCCATTCCGTGGTCAGCGCCAACAGGCCCCAGGCCGTCACCGTGTAGAGGAAACAGAACAGCAGCGAGTCGCGATAGGCCGCCTTGACCCGGTCCATGCGTCCGGCTCCGAAATTCTGGCCGATGATGCCGCCGATAGCCCCCGACAGGGCGAATACGCCGCCGAAGGTCAGCACGCCGACCCGCACCACAACGGCAAGGCCCGCAACCGCCGCGTCGCCATACTCGGCCATGACGCGGGTCATCACCGCATTGCCGAAAGGCGAGGCCAATTGGGTCATCACCGCAGGCAGAGCGATGAGGAAGAACGGCTTTGCGAAGGCCCTGACGGAGCCGAAATCGGGGCGCGCCGCCAGATCATGCACGCGGACCACGAACCACAGCGCCAGCAGGGCGGAGGCGGAGCGCGAGATCACCATGCCCAGCGCCGCCCCGTCGACGCCCATATCCAGACCGATGATCAGGAACGGATCGATCACCACCGCGATCAGCCCCGCCGAAACGGTGACCAGCATCGCCCGCATGGCGTCGCCCTCGGCGCGCAGCACCGCGGACCCGACCATGCCCAGCGCCATGAACGGCAGCGACGGCACGGCGATCACCAGAAACCGCGCCGCGACCTCCAGCGTTTCGCCCCCGGCGCCTGCCAGCGACAGTATCTCGCGGCGGAACAGAACCACGATCAGCGCCACGACCAGTTGACAGCCGAAGGACAGCATCACCGCGACGGTCGTCTGACGCCGCGCCTGCTCGAAATTCCCCTGCCCCATGGATTTCGACACCATCGCGGTCGCCGCGATCATGAAGCCGATACCGGTCGAGATGGTAAAGAACTGGATGGCGAAGGCATATCCCATCGCCGCGACATATTGCTCGACGCCCAGGTAGCTGACCCAGAACAGGGTCGCCATGTCGACCAGGAACATGAAGGAAATGCCCAGCGATCCGGTCATCGTCATCACCACGATGTGGCGCATGATCGAACCGTTCAGAAACCGCTGCCGTCTGGGCCTCATGCCGCGCCCCGGGCGCCCGCCAGCCCGGCGAAAACCGTCTCGCGCCCCGGTTCGGGGTGGCGCGGTATCATCAGGGACAAGGCCAGCGAGGCCGCCGCCATCCCCGCCGCGACCACGAAGACCGAGGCCGGCGAGACCAGCCACAGGAACCCGAAGGCCGCCGGCAGAAACACCGCCGCGATATGGTTGATGGTAAAGGCGACCGCCGCCGTCGGCGCGATATCCTTGGGGTCGGCGATCTTCTGGAAATAGGTTTTTTGGGCAAAGGCCAGCGCGAAGAACAGGTGGTCCAGAACATAGAGCGCCGCCGCCAGCGCCGCGCTCCAGCCGAAGAAATAGATGCCGGCATAGGTCGAGAACACGATCGTCAGGCCGGTATATTCGAACGCCAGCGCATTGCGCTCGCCGAATTTCGTCACGATCCGGCCCATGACGGGGGCGAAGATCATGTTGGCAACATAGTTGATCAGGAACAGGCCCGTGACCTCGTGCACCTCGAAGCCGAACCTCTCGACCATCATGAAGGCCGCG
>JBFIHV010000180.1:0-5773 GCA_041601595.1 Amylibacter sp.
AGACAAAGCGTCCTCCCAGCAACATCACAGCCAGCAGCGACCGCACACCCATCGTATGATAGAGAGGCATGACGCCTAGCGTGCGCTCACCCTGCGGCATTAGGTTCTGTGCCACATGCGCCAACGCTGCAGCGCGTTCGGCTCGGTGCCTTCGCGGCACGCCCTTTGGCTTCGCCGTGGTACCGGAGGTGTAGAACATCAGAGACAGGTCGTCCGGTCCGGCCGCGGGCGTCGCATCGGCCTGAGCCTGGTACAATTCGGCGATATCGGTTGCGTCCGCGCAGTTGGCTCCAACAGAAATCCACGGCATTCCCGGAGCCCTGAGCGAACCTTTGACAGCGTCTTCGCTGGAGGCGTCGAAAACCAGCGCCGTGCCTTCTGCGTCATCCAGCACGAAATCAAGTTCATCCGGTGTCACACGCCAGTTGATCGGAACGATGACCACACCCGCAAACTGGCAGGCCCAGTGTAGCGTTGCCGCGTCTGCGGTGTTTTGCAGGGCCGTGACCAACCGATCGCCCTTTTTCAGACCCACGCGGTGCAATCCATCGGCCAGAGCCGCGACACGCGGCAGCCACTCGGCGTAGGTCAATTGAAGGTCGCCATCAACCAGCGCAACTGCATTCGGGTCACGGGCCACAGAGGCCAGAAATGATCTGCCGAGATCAAGCATTCAAACGCTCCTTTTGCAGAATTTCAGCCGCTTCCATCGCGGCAGTGACAATCGGCTCGTATCCGGTACAGCGACACAGATGGCCGGCAAGCGCGTCGCGGATTTCGGTTTCGCCAGCCTCAGGATGATCGCGCAACAGTGTGTCGAGAGACATTAGGATACCCGCCGTGCAAAACCCGCATTGCAGGGCATGATGACGGCGAAATGAATTTTGCAGGACGGACAGGGAGCCCGGCTCTGGCGCCAGATGTTCCACAGTTTCGATTTCGGCTCCGTCGGCCTGCACTGCCAGTGTCAGGCAGCTACGGGCGAGACCGCCGTCCATGCGCACCGTACACGCTCCGCAGACGCCGTGTTCACAGCCAACATGGGTGCCCTTGGCGCCAAGAACGTGGCGTATAAAATCGGACAGCAGCATGCGGGGCTCCGCCTCTGCATGCACCGGTTTTCCGTTCAGTTTCAGACTGATGGAATGCGTTTGGTCAGCGATCAGGCGGCGCATTGGCGGGCCTCCTTTATGGTCTTTCGCCCCAGTCGCCGCACAAGATCGCGGCGGTAACGGGCAGTGGCATGGAGATCGTCGCGGGCGTCCAGCGACCAGGCGAGATCGTTAAGCGCGTCGTCGACCTGCCGGTCATCCAGCGAGGACCAATCGCGCACCAGCGGCGTGTCGTTGACACCGCCGATGGCCAGCCGCAGTCGGTCGCCGGTGGCGATTGCGGCAACGGAAACAATGGCAAAATCGCCGTGGCGTATGCCTACCTCGTTGAACGCGTGTCCGGTGCCTTCTTGGGAGAGCGGGAAGCTGACCGCTTCGATCATCTCGTCCGGTCTGGCGGCGGTCTGCATCATACCGGTGAAAAATTCGGCAGCGGGAAGGCGGCGCGCTCGGCGCCCGCGCAGATGTACCGTGCCGTCGAGGGCCACCAGAGCCAAAGCGATTTCCGCAGACGGATCAGCATGCGCGACAGAGCCGCAAACCGTACCCCGCGCCCGTGTCTGGACGTGACCGACCCACGGCAGGGCAGCGGCCAGCAAGGGCACTTCAGACAGGAGATCCCGTCGATTTAAAAGAGCCGCTTGACGCACGGCGAAGGGCACGACCAGTTGACCGCGCTCAACTCGTATCTCGGCACCGCCCGCCACATGCATTACGTCCACCAGCAGGGTCGGCCGCGCAAGGCGCATGTTCAGCATTGCGACCAGCGACTGGCCGCCGGCGATGACCCGGGCGCCTTCGCCTTCGGCGGCCAGCGCTGCCTGTGCCTCCTGAACTGTGCCGGCCCGCAGATAGTCAAAGGGAGCAGGTTTCATTTACCACCTCCGATCCATCCGAACAGACGTGCAAACAGAGTCCGCTGGCCACCGGCCCGACGACCGAGGGCCGTAAAGAACTGCCCGATCACGATGCGCGCCGCACCATCCAGCAGGCGACCGCCCACGGAAGCGACCTTGCCACCGACACGGGCGTCGTATTCATAGGCGATCTCGGTGCCGCCATCAGGCAGCGCAGTCAAGCTGACGCGTCCCGTGCCCTCACCCATGCCAAGCGCACCGGCGGCGCGACCCGTCAAGAGTGCCGAGCTTGGCGGATCCAGTTCGCTGAGCGCGACATCGACCTTGTAGCGGCCCTTTACCGGGCCAACACCAAGGGTCACATCGGCGCTGAACCGGTCTTCGCTGGGCCGGGAGACGCCGTGGGCCCCCGGAATTATCGCGGCAAGTTGTTCCGGGTCCATCAACAGATCCCAGATTGCCTGCGGCGACGCGGACACCTTGGCTCTGCCTCGCCCCGTCAGGCCCTTGCCTGTCGTAGGTGCGGCGGGTTGGTACCCTTCCGGTGCTGCAGGTTCGGCGTCCAGAAATTCGGCAATACGCGCGGGCGTCAGCGGCAGGACAAGGTCGACCGCGCCACACTTCGGCGCCAGTGCGTCGGCGACGGCATTGGCTACGCAGACCGGCGTCGACATGCAGTTGCCCTCTCCGACACCTTTGGCACCGGTCAGCGTCAGCGGCGACGGCGTTTCGATATGCAGGATATCCAGGGTCGGAATTTCCAGTACGGTCGGCACCGGATAATCCGCGAAGGTGCCTGCCAGAAAGGCGCCGTCCGGACCGTAGGCGAACTCTTCGAACAGAGATGCGCCGATCGCCTGCGCGAAAGCGCCGCGAATTTGTCCTTCGACCATGCCGGCATGCAGAACGCGTCCACAGTCATGCATAGTAACATAACGGTCGACCCGAACCTGACCGGAGACCGCGTCGATCTCCACACCACAAAAATCAAAGATAAAGGAATGACACAGCGAGGAGTTGATCCCATCCTCGCCAGTAGGTGCCGCCAATTCTTCGGGCGACCAGATCGCTGTTTCACGAACCACGGGCTCCATATCGTCGGGCAGCGTTCCCGGAGCCCAATGGCTGGCCGAGGCGATACGCGCAAAGGATATGCTGGCTTCTGGGTTGCCATTCAGATGTACGCGCCCGCCGGCAAAGACGATATCTTCCGGCCGGCCGTTCAGTTGCGCCGCAGCGATCCGCGAGAGGCGATGGCGCAGTCTGTCGGCGGCAAGTTGCACTGCCGAAAGAGTGGAGGCTGCAAACCGGCTGGAATAGTTGCCGGCGGCTATTGACCAAGCATCCTTGGCGGTATCGAATTCGGCAACAACCCTGACATCTTTGGAGCAAAGCCCCAGAACACCGCTTACCAGGTTCGCCGCCACCGTCTGGTGCCCCTGTCCTTGCGGCACACTGTCTATTTGCACAGTCACAGACCCCACCGGATCCAGCGAGATCGTAGCTGCAGCAAGTGCGCCGTTTTTCGGGCCGGATTTGGCGCGCTGCGCCGGCGTCAGCGCCGTGGAAAGATAGCCCATGTTCGAAACCGACGGCTCGACCGCAGTAGTCAGGCCGATGCCATAAAGGCGCCCCTCGGCGCGCGCCTGATCACGTCGGGACAACAGCTCGCCATAACGGCCGTCATTCAGTGCGACATCGAAGGCGCGGACATAATCGCCCGAGTCGTACGTGGTTCCGCTGGCTGTCCGGTAGGGAAAAGCGCTAATCAGGTTGCGGCGTATGACGTCAAGAGGATCAAGCTCCAGTTCCTGGGCGATCCTCTGCATTAGCCGTTCCAGCGCAAAGTAGATCTGCGGGCCTCCAAAACCCCGGTTGAGGCCAGTTGGCGTCTTGTTGGTCATCACGATCCGGTTGCGAACCGAAAGGTTCGCAATGTCGTAGGCGCCGCAAAGATTACCGTGCATCCGGTAGAGCGTTGCCGGTTCAGGGGCGCGAAGATAGGCTCCGACATCTTCTATCTGATCCCAGAACAGAGCTGTCACGCGGCCGTCAGGCTCGACGGCGGCTTGCAGTTCGACAACGCGGTTGGTCGCGGACACCGACGCGGTCAGGTGCTCAAGACGGTCTTCGATCCACTTCACGGGGCGGGCCGCGATGCGGGCGCAGGCAGCCATCAGAACGATATAGGGGAATACTCCCTGCTTGACCCCGAAACTGCCGCCGGAATTCGGCGGGGTGCGCAGTCGCAGCTTGCTCCCGGGAACCTTCAGCGCACGCGCGATTACGGGATGAATCGAAAACGGACCCTGGAAGTTCGCCTGAACGTCATATCCGGTACCGTGCGGATCGTATTCGGCCAGAACCCCGTAGGTTTCCATCGGCGTGCAGGAATTGCGGGGATAGCGGACCTTGACCGCGATGCAGCGTGGAGCAGCCTCGCGGGCGGATTCCGGGTCACCATAGCGGAATGTGCGTTCCGATCCGAGGTTGGTTTCAAGTTCTTCGTGCAGGACATACGCGTTCACGTCCAAGGCAGCCTCGGGGTCGATCACCGGCGGTAACGGAGTGTAGGTCACCTCGATCAGGTCGAGCGCATCTTCGGCAACATAACGGTCTTCAGCCAGCACGACCACCACCGGTTCCCCGACGTATCGCGCGCGATCCACAGCCATCGGCCAGCACTTGATCGGAATTTTGACGCCGACCATCAGCGGTTCCGACACCTTGGCCAAGGCGGTGCCGTCGATTACGGCAGCCACACCGGGCAAGGCGCGGGCGCGACTACTATCTATCGAGACAATGCTGGCATGGGCATGAGGAGAGCGCAGAATAGCGGCGTGCAACGTGCCTACGGCAAAGGGCAGGTCATCAATGAATTGTGCCGATCCAGACAGGAGCGCGCCATCCTCGATGCGCTCTTCCACGTCCGCTGTCTTTGTATCAAATGCCATTAATGGCAGCCTCCCTGATGAGCGTATTCGAGCTCTTATCAGGGAGGATGCGCTACAATCCGGCTGTAAATCGATGCCGAGGCATCGCAGAATTTACCCTGGAGTCTCAAAGATGGAAGGCTTCGCCTATATCCCCGATCCGGGCGATGGACCGGAACTGGCTGGGCGCAACGCCGGCGTGGTCGCGGAAGAAGCGGGTAAAGTGCGCTTGGGTGGAAAAGCCGAGCTTATCGGACATCTGGCCGAAACTCATATCGCTATTGACTGTGCCGAAAATGGCCTGTTCCAGTCGCACAACATTCAGAAAGACGCGCGGACTGACGCCGGTCGAGGCTTCGAACACACGGAAGAAATTGGCGCGGCTCATGCCTGCCTCTGCCGCCAGTCGCTCGATGTTGTCGACCTCGCCCGGTTCGCGCCGTATCATGGCAATGGCCTTTCGTACGCGCCAGTCCACCGATTGCACGCGCGCCGCCTCGCGCAATCCCGCCCCGACGCTGCGCCATTCTGTAAAGCGTTCGATCACCGCGATCATGAGGTCACCGAGCAATTTCTCGTGCTCGACGACATCCGTCGGCGCATGGATCATGGACGTGGCCAGCGCCATTGACAACTTGCGGATGTTTGGCGTTATGGCGCCTGTGGCGGATGCGAAGAACCCGGCATCGCCGGACGAGGCCCAGTTCTTTCGGAACTCTGCCAGCCAGATCGGCTCGATATAGAGGGCAAGGATTAGACAACGCGGCCGGTCCGGCTTATGGACATAGGCATGCGGTGTCCATGCGTTCACTAAAACAGCGCTTTCGTCCGTGAGGTGCGCGACGGTTTCGCCTACAAGAAACTGCGTGTC
>JBFIHV010000181.1:0-5764 GCA_041601595.1 Amylibacter sp.
ATCAGGATTTGCCGGCGGGTTTCCCGTTTTCCGTGGGTGACCGTCAGCATCGGCACGCCGGCCTTGGTGTAATCGTCGTTCATGAACAGCGCCAACGCCCAGAAATGCGGCGGCGTCCACATGAAGATCAGCGCGAACATCAGCAGGCTCTCGACGGACACGCCGCCCGTGGCCACGGCCCATCCGACCATCGGGGGAAAGGCCCCAGCCGCGCCGCCGATCACGATGTTCTGCGGCGTGGAGCGTTTCAGCCACATGGTATAGACCACGGCATAGAAAAAGATCGTGAAGGCCAGCAGTCCCGCCGCGAACAGATTGGCCGTCAGCCCGAGCATCCCGACGGAGATCACGGACAGCCACAGGCCCATGATCATGGCGTCCTTCGGCGTGACCTTGGCCGCAGGGACCGGGCGGTTCTGCGTCCGCTTCATGACGCGGTCGATGTCGGCGTCCCACCACATGTTGAGCGCGCCTGATGCCCCCGCGCCCAGCGCGATGAACAGGATCGAAGCGAAGGCGATGACCGGGTTTACGCCCACCGGCGCAACCAGAAGGCCGACCGCCGCGGTAAAGACGACCAAAGACATGACGCGCGGCTTGAGCAGCGCGAAATAGTCGTCAAACTCGGCCCGATAAGGCCCGTCTATGGTTGTTGCGTCCGTCATCTATGCACCCAGAGGACAGGACGGGCCGCATCTGCGCCCCGCCGGTCCGGATTACTTTGCAGCGACTTTGACCTCGCGCGGCGTGCCGGCATATTCCGCGATCGCGCCGTCCAGCCATTTCTCGTATGCTTCCTGGCTCACCACTTTCACGGTGATGGGCATGTAGGAATGGTCCTTGCCGCAAAGCTCGGAACACTGGCCGAAATAGACGCCCTCTTTCTCCGCCTTGAACCACAGCTCGGCCAGACGTCCCGGAACGGCATCCTGTTTCACGCCAAAGGCTGGGATCGTCCAGGAGTGGATCACGTCGGCGCCGGTGACCTGTACGACGACCGTCTTGTTCACGGGCAGCACAAGGGCCGTGTCGGTCGCCAGCAGGTATTCGTCCGCCGCGTAACCGTTCGCCGCGAGGTCTTCCTTGGCGAGCATGAAGCTGTCGAAGCCGAAGTCATGATCGACATATTCATGCGTCCAGTACCACTGGTTGCCGGTCGCCTTGATGGTGATGTCCGCCTCTGGGATCTCAAGCTGCTTGAACAGCAGGGTCAGAGACGGAGGCACGATGGCCAGCAAAATCAAAATCGGAACGATGGTCCAGCCAATTTCCAGCGCGGTGTTGTGCGTGAAGGTCGCCGGCTTGTGGCCCCGTTTCGAATTGAAACGGAAGATCACGATCAACAGCAGGACCGTCACGAAAATCGAGATCAACGTGATGATCCACAGAAGGAACGAATCCATCCAGTGGATATCGCGCGCGACCTCGGTGACGGCTTCCTGAAATGCGATGCCGCCGTTATGCGGCTTGCCAACGGTTTCGAGCTTCGGCAAGGCATCCTGCGCAAAGGCCGAACCGGCAAGCAAAACGCCGCCCACTGTTGCAGTCATTGTTTTGAAGCAGTCTACTACTTTCATGCGTCCAATCCTGTGTTTCCGGCGGCTTCTCCGCCATTCAGAGACTTTTTCAACACGTCGAAAGAATCCCATTTGTATTGTCTGGTCCGAAAAACCATATTCATGCCACAATAACAAGCTTATCCTTTGCGGCATTCAGCCGCTTTACGGAAGTCTATTTAGGGGAATTGCGTACCGTGACGACTAAAAACTCGGGGTTTCGGCCATTTGAGACCAGTTTTGACGAAAATGCCGCACTGGGGATTCTGCGTTCCGCGGTGGCCGGCGCCGACGACGGCGAACTGTTTCTCGAACGCCGCCGGTCGGAAGCGCTGGTTTTCGATGACGGCCGGGTCAAGAACGCGTCCTATAACGCCTCCGAGGGGTTCGGCCTGCGCGCAGTCAACGGCGAGACCGCAGGCTACGCTCATTCCACCGAAATGACCGAGGCGGCCCTGACCCGCGCCGCCGAAACGGCCCGATTGGCCGTCGGCAGCGGCGGCGGAACACTGGCGGACCCGCCGATCCCCACCAACCGGCGGCTCTACACCGACGCCAACCCGATGGATGACGCAGAGTTCTCGGTGAAACTGGAAACCCTTAAGGAAATCGACGCCTATGTCCGCGACCTCGATCCGCGCGTGGTGCAGGTTTCCGCAACGCTGGCCGCCTCGCTGCAAGAGGTCGAGATCCTGCGCCCCGAAGGCTCCCGCGTCCGCGATATCCGCCCGATGACACGGCTGAACGTCAGCGTCATCGTCGAGCAGGACGGCCGCCGCGAAAGCGGCAATGCAGGCGGCGGCGGGCGGTACGGCCTGTCGCGGCTGATGGTCCCGGAACACTGGCAGACAACCGCGAAAGAGGCGTTGCGCATCGCATTGGTCAACCTGCGCGCCGAACCGGCGCCGGCAGGCGTCATGGACGTGGTGCTCGGACCCGGCTGGCCCGGCATCCTGCTGCACGAGGCCATCGGCCACGGGCTGGAGGGCGACTTCAACCGCAAGAAAACCTCGGCCTTCGCCGGTCTGATGGGGCAGCGCATCGCCTCGAAGGGCGTCACCGTGCTGGACGACGGCACCATTCCCGACCGGCGCGGCTCGATCAGTTTCGACGACGAAGGCACGCAGAGCGGCAAGAACGTCCTGATCGAGGACGGCATACTGGTCGGCCTGATGCAGGACCGGCAGAACGCCCGCCTTATGGGCGTTCCGGCGACCGGAAACGGACGCCGCGAGTCCTATGCCCACGCGCCGATGCCGCGCATGACCAATACCTATATGCTGGGCGGGGGCGCAGATCCGGCCGACATCATCGCCGAGCTGAAGGACGGCATCTATGCCGTCGGCTTCGGCGGCGGGCAGGTCGATATCACCAACGGCAAGTTCGTGTTTTCCTGCACCGAAGCTTACCGCGTCAGGAACGGCAAGGTCGGCGCGCCGGTCAAGGGCGCCACCCTGATCGGCGACGGCGCCACCGCGCTTCAGAATATACGCGCCATCGGCAACGATATGGCGCTGGACCCCGGCATGGGCAATTGCGGCAAGGCCGGCCAGTGGGTTCCCGTCGGCGTCGGTCAGCCAACCCTGTTGATAGGCGGGCTAACCGTGGGTGGCAGCGCACAATGACGAGTTACCCCCTGTGGCAGGTCGACCCGGCCCAGTCACGACGCATTACAGGGACGCGAATTTTTCTGGGAGTACTCGCCGGGTTTGTTTTTTTGCCGAGCCTATTCGTCATCGTCGCGACGCTGATGAACATCATGATCAGTTCCGGATACTTCGTGCCTGACTGGGTGCGTTACGGGTTCTATCTGGCCTCTCAGGCCTTGCCGTTCGGCCTGATCGCCGTCGTCGCCTCGCTGCCCTTCTGTTTCGCGGCGCGCAAGACCGGATACATCGGTGTCGCGCCGGTGCTGATACTTGCCTTGTCGATTTATCTGTTGCTGGCGGCGGCGCTCTGGGTCGCGCGGTTGGTGTTTTTCGAACTGAACGCCTTTGTGCTGCTGATCCTGATTTCGCAGATCTACGGCCTCGCGCTCTGGCTGATCCTGCGCGTGGTCTGCATCGCCGGTTTCCGCCCCCCTTCGGCCTACCGCCAGGTTCGCTCGGACCGGTGATTTCGACCGGACGGCTTCACTATCTGTTAACCACAAAATGACAGGGTACCGGCATGTTGACCGCCACCGAGACACCCGCGCCCTGCGCTCCGCCCGCCACTGAACAGGAACAGCTCGACTGGCTGCGCCTTATCAGGTCGCGGCGCGTCGGGCCGGCGACCTTCCAGCGCCTGCTGGAGGAGTTCGGCTCCGTCGGCGAGGCGCTGCATCATCTGCCGCAGGTCGCCCGCGCCGCCGGAGTGAAGGATTATGCCGTCTGTCCGGAAAAGGACGCGGCGCAGGAATTCAAACAAGCGCTAAAGCAAGGTTTCGTTCCGCTGTTCCTCGGCCAGTCGCCCTACCCCGCCCTGCTGACCCGCACCGGCGACGCGCCGCCGTTTCTGTGGGCCAAGGGCGATGCCGCGCTGGCAAACCGGCCGACCGTGGCGCTGGTGGGCGCGCGCAACGCCTCCAGCCTCGGCGTGCGCACGGCGCGGCAATTCGCCCGCGATCTGGGCGCGGCGGGAATTACCGTGGTATCCGGCCTTGCCCGCGGTATCGATGCGGCGGCGCATCAGGCCGCGCTGGACAGCGGAACCGTCGCGGTACAGGCCGGCGGCATCGACATCGCCTATCCCAAGGAAAACGCCGATCTGTTCGATGCGCTCGGCAAGCAGGGCCTGCGCCTCTCGGAACAGCCGCTCGGCCTGACCCCGCAGGCGCGCCACTTTCCTCAGCGCAACCGGATCATCGCCGGCCTGTCGCTGGGCGTCGTGGTGATCGAGGGCGCGGCCCGCTCCGGCAGCCTGATCACCGCCCGCGACGCCAGCGATCTGGGGCGCGAGGTCATGGCGGTGCCCGGCAACCCGCTGGACGGGCGCGCCGGTGGCTGCAACATCCTGATCCGCGACGGCGCGACGCTGGTCCGGTCAGGCGCCGACGTGATCGAAGCCATCGCGCACCTGCTGGACCGCCCCGCGCCCGCCGCGGTCGCACCCCTGTCTGAGCCGGCCCGCTTCGCCGGCGACCCTGATCAGGTCACCGCAAGGATACTGGCCCTGCTCGGGCCCTCCGGCGTGGCCGAGGACGCGCTGATCCGTGACTGCGGATATCCCGCCGGCGCGGTGACGAAACAGATACTGGAGCTGGAACTGGACGGCCGCATCGCCCGCACGCCCGGCGGAATGCTTGCCTTGACAGGCTGAAGGCTGCCCCCTACCTGAAACCTCAATGTCGTTTGACGCGCCCAGTGGCGCCCGATTCGAGCTTTGCAGACACCCCATTGACAAGCCCATGTCCGACACGACATGTTCCGCGCCCATGACCTGACCGTCGAATCCCAAGGAAATTGTATGCCCGTAGTCGTTGTAGAATCCCCTGCCAAAGCCAAAACCATCAATAAATATCTTGGCAAGGACTACACCGTTCTCGCGTCATACGGACATGTTCGCGACCTGCCCCCCAAGGACGGATCGGTCGACACGGACAATGATTTCGACATGAAATGGGAAGTCGCGCCGGAAAGCCAGAAGCACATCCGCGCCATTGCCGAAGCCCTGAAAAACGACGACGAACTGATCCTCGCCACCGACCCCGACCGCGAGGGAGAGGCGATCAGTTGGCATCTTGAGGAAACCCTGCGCAAGCGCAAGGCGATCAAGAAATCCACACATGTCAGCCGCGTCGTCTTCAACGCCATCACCAAGGATGCCGTCACCAAGGCGATGGAACACCCGCGTCAGGTCGACATGCCGCTGGTCGAGGCCTATCTGGCGCGCCGCGCGCTGGACTACCTCGTGGGTTTCAACCTGTCGCCGGTACTGTGGCGCAAGCTGCCCGGCGCGAAATCCGCCGGCCGGGTGCAATCCGTCTGCCTGCGCCTGATCGTCGAGCGCGAGATGGAGATCGAGGCATTCAAGGCCCGCGAATACTGGACGGTCAAGGCCGTGCTGGTCACGCCGCGCGGTCAGGAATTCGAGGCAAGCTTGCGCATTCTCGGCGGAAAAAAGCTGGAAAAATTCGATATCGAGACCGCCGTCGCCGCCGAACTGGCGGTTCAGGCTGTCACATCCCGCGATCTGGCGGTCGATACCGTCGAGGCCAAACCGGCGAC
>JBFIHV010000182.1:0-5756 GCA_041601595.1 Amylibacter sp.
GCCGTCAGCAACCGCTCCTGGCTGCCGTCGGTGCGCATGACGCCGATGTGGAACCGCCCGCCGCTCATCTTGGTGAAGGCGATCATGTCGCCGCGCGGCGACCAGACCGGCGTGCCATAACGGCCCTGTCCGCTGCTGATGCGGCGCGGTTCGCCGCCGCCAGCCGGCATTATATACAACTGCTGACCGCCGCCACGGTCTGATTCGAACACGATCTGCGACCCGTCAGGCGAAAAGCTGGGCGCGGTCTCGATCGACGGCGAGCTGGTCAGGCGGGTCCGCTGGCGGCTGGCCAGATCCATCATGTAGATGTCGGTGTTGCCGTTCTCGGCCAGCGACAGCACCACGCGGTTGCCGTCCGGCGAATAGCGCGGCGCAAAGGTCATGCCGGGCAGCGTGTCCAGCGCGCGGCGCTCCAGGCTGTCGACGTTGAGGATGTACACCCGCGGCACGCCGCTTTCATAGCTGGTATAGATCACGTCCCGCGCGTTCGGCGAAAACCGCGGCGCCAGGACGATATTGTCCGAGCCGGTCAGGTATTTCACGTTGGCGCCGTCGTAATCCATGATCGCCAGCCGCTTCAGCCGGGCGTTTTTCGGCCCCTCTTCGGCGATATAGACCACGCGGCTGTCGAAATAGCCGGTCTCGCCGGTCAGACGGGTATACACCGCGTCGGCGACCTTGTGCGCCATGCGCCGCCAACTGTCGGCGCTGGCCACGAATTGCAGGCCCTCGCCCATTTCGGATTGTGCGAACACGTCGAACAGGCGGAACTTGACGATCAGACGTCCGTCCGGCCCCACATCGGCCGATCCGGTGACCAGCGCCTGCGCGTTGATCGCACGCCAGTCGGCAAACTGGACCGGCGCGTTGAAGTTGGTGATGTTGGAGATGAAGGCCGAGGGCGGCACCTCGCGGAACAGCCCCGATCCCACCAGATCGGACACGATGACCGAGGTCATATCCGACGCGATCTTCTGCGATCCGCTGCTTTGCGCAACGAAGGTCGGCACGGCGAAGGGCATCGGTTCGATCACCCCTTCGGTGACCTCGATGCGCAGCGGTTTGCCCTGCGCCTGCGCCCCGGCGGCAAGGCCCGTCAGGACAAGCGCCGTGATTGCGGTTCGAAATAGTCTCATTATCATCTCAGCACCATGTTTTTTGGGTTAAATACGACTTCCAGCCGTTTCCATGTATCATATTTTTCGGGCGGCAGGTCATAAGGCGCGCAGGCGATCAACGCCCGCCGGGCGGCCTCGAAAGCCTGTTGAATCTGTCCGTCCGCCGTTTTCGGCTCGATCAGCTTGGGCGTCGATGCCAACCCGCCGTTCGGCGCCAGATCGACGGCCAGCGTCACCACCAATTCCGAGGCGTTCTGTATGCCGACCGGTACGCTCCAGCAGTCCTGAACCGCCACGACCAGGCCCTTGCGCTCGGAATCCGTCAGCGCCTGCCCCTGCCCGCCCGGCCCCGCCGTGGCCGACTCCTTCTGCGCCGCCAGCATGTCGGCGGCGATCTGCGCGGCGATCAAGTCTTCGGCGGATGGCTCCGGTTTCACGGCAGGCTTCGGCTCCGGCTTGGGGGTCGGTTTCGGCTCGGCCTTCACCACCTCCTCCGGCTCCGGTTTCACCGCCGGCGCAGGCTCGGGCTCAGGCTCTTGCCTGCGCGTCATCAGATCCGCCGGACGGCTTTTGGGACGCACCGACTTGATCTGCACCGTTGGTTCCTTCGGCTTCTCGGCCTCGGTCACGATCTCGGTGCTGGACTGTTTCGGCGCCTTCTCGGTGGTGGCCTCGACCGGCTTGTCGGCGGTCTCGCTCTCCACGCTGGCTTTCTCGGGCGTCTTGGCGACCTCGGCATCCGTCGGCGCTTCGGGATTGTTCTCCGAGGCGACACGCGGACTGGGCGCGGGCGTCGCGTCCGGCACAGGCGGCTCCGGCCTGGTCTCTCCGGGCTGGTCCTCGGCGGCGGGCACAGCGGTCGGCGGTTCCGTCAGGACACCCAGATCCGGCGCAGGAGGTTCCGGCTCGGCGGCGGGTTCGATGACCGGCGGCGGGGGCGGCGCGACCGGTTCCGGCGCGGGTTCCGGTTCGGGCTTCAGAATGGCGACCTGATCCTCCGGCGCTATTTCGGCAGGCCGTGCGGGCGGGATCACCGACGCGCGCGGCGCCGGCGCCTGCATGGCCAGAAACTCGTCTGTAGAGATCAGAGAAACGTCTGAAATCTGCACGGTCTGCACCTCTTCCGCGTCGAACAATGGACCGCCGAACATCGCGACCGCAAGGATTACGGCATGCGCGCTAAGCGATATTTTAGTGCCGGTTTCCACAGCACCGTCCTATTTCTCTGGTCCGTTGAGGGTCGGACCGCCGGCATCGGTCACCAGGCCGATATTCCGGAAACCGCCGGCATTCAGCGCACCCATGACCTGCATCACCACCTCGTAGGACACCGCCCCGTCGGCGCGCAGGAAGACCTTGTCGTCCGTCCGTTCCGCCGCGATGGCGCGCAGTTTCGGGATCAGCGTTTCGCGCTCGATTTCCGTGCTTTGCAGCAGCAACTGCCCATCGGAGGAAATCGCGATCGTCAGCGGCTCTTCTTTCTCGGTCGGCAGCGGCGTCGCCGCGGTTTTCGGCAGCTCGATCGGCACGCCGACCGTCAGCAGCGGCGCCGCGACCATGAAGATGATCAGCAGCACCAGCATCACGTCGACGAACGGCGTGACGTTGATCTCCGCCATCGGCTTGCGCCGCGCATGGCTGCGCCGGCGCTTGCCGCCCGATCCGCCCCTGTCGACTACACCAGCACCCATCGCGCGCGCCCTAACTGTCCAGTTGCCGCGACAGGATCGTCGCGAATTCGTCTGCGAAACTGTCAAATCCGCCGATGATCCGGTCGGCGTCGGCGGACAGCTTGTTATAGAAGATCACGGCGGGGATCGCCGCCAGCAGGCCCAGCGCCGTGGCGACCAGCGCCTCGGCGATACCCGGAGCCACGACAGCCAGGTTGGTGTTCTGCTGGATGGCGATTTCCTCGAACGCGTTCTTGATGCCCCAGACGGTGCCGAACAGCCCGACGAACGGCGCGATCGCGCCCACCGTTGCCAGGAAGGTCAGGCCGTGGTTCAGGCTCTCGGCCTCCTTGTTGATCGCGACGTCCATCTTGCGGTCGATCCGCGCCTGTCCGCCGGGGATCAGCTTGCCGTCGGCGCGGTGCGAGCGCTTCCACTCCACCATGCCGGCCGAAAATATCTTCTCCGCCCCGCCGCGCGGGTTGGGGCCAAGCTGGTCATACAGCTCGTCCAGCGGCTCTCCGGACCAGAAGGCACGGTCGAACAGGTCCGAATCCCTTCGCGCGATTCTGTAATTGATGAACTTCTGGATGATGATCGCCCATGACCAGATGCTGGCAGCCACCAGCACCAACATGACCAGTTTCACAACGAAAGTGGCCCTCAAGAACAGCGCCAGCATAGAGAAATCAATCTCCTGCGCCGCAGCAAGTGCTTCTGTTTCCATATTTTCCGCTCGCATATGCCTGAGGCCGCCGTTTGTCCGGCAACCGTTTTGTTCCGGTTACTTTAGCCTGAACCGTAGCATAACACTATTGTTTCCGACATGTTTCGCCGGATTACAGGTCGGCTTTTGCGAGTTTTGCGCGAATTTCTGCCGGAAACCGCGTTACTTTGCCGTCCAGCGTGGCACAAGCGACTGTAATAATTCCGGAAAACAGCATCACGCCGTCGCGATAGACGTCCTGATTGAACACGATCCGCGCCCCGCTCATCTGATGCACGGTCGTTTCGACCCATAATTCGTCATTCATTCTGGCCGGCGCGAAATATTCCGCCTGCAGACGCCGCACCGTGAAAACGACCCCCAGCTTGTCCTTCATCTCGTTCTGGTCGATGTCCGCCTCCCGCACCAGCGTGCTGCGGGCGCGTTCGACGAATTTCAAATAGTTGGCATAATAGACGATGCCCGCCAGATCGGTGTCTTCGTAATAGACGCGCAGGTGGAACTTGTGGCTCATCAGGTCAATTCCTTCAACAACAGTCCGGCCCGCGCCGACAGGCGCAGGGCATGTGACGGGTCGCGTGCCGCGACCGGCATCACCGGATCATAGGCCGCCCGGATCACCGCTGCATAGCCGGGTTTTACGATACAGATGCCGTTTTCCCTTACAACGGCGATCGGGCTGTCCTCGGCAAAGGCCTGCCGCGACCACAGCAACAGCGATTTCACCGTCTCTCCGGTGATCAGGACCTGCACCGGCAGTTCCGCGATATGGCCCTTCAGGCGCAGCAGGACCGCGCAGAACTTGATGCCGCCCTCGGCGTCGAAGGCAAAATAGCGGTACTGGTGCGCGTCCTGCGCCTTCAGGCTGTCGAGCAGCGCCGGCAATCCGGGGATCAGCTTGTCAAGGTCGGGAACCTGCCCCACCTCGTCCCATTCGGAACAGAAGAACCACATGAAATTCGATCCCAGTTCCGGATCGGTTTCCGCGGTCTTTTGCCCCGTCACATCGACCGTCTGGGTGATCGCCGCCTTGATATGGGTCAGCGACGCGTCGTCGGTTCCGAACACCACCGGTGCGATCGGCCTGCCCCAGCGGGCAAAACGATAGCCCTCTTCCGATCCGAAAAGACGGGCGATCCCGTCCGGTGACGTCACATCCATGTCTTTCATTTCTTGCCTTCGAACAAATCGTTCTGAACCACGGGTTTCGGGGCATCCAGCCCCAGATGCACCCAGGCCTTGGCGGCCAGCATCCGGCCGCGCGGGGTGCGCTGGATCAGGCCCTGTTGCAGCAGGAACGGCTCGATCACCTCCTCGATGGCGTCGCGGGCCTCTGACAAAGCCGCTGCAATGGTCTCCACGCCGACCGGCCCGCCGCCATAGTTCTCGGCCAGCAGCTTCAGATAGCGCCGGTCGGCCCCGTCCAGCCCCAGGTCATCGACGCCCAGCCGCGTCAGCGCGCGGTCCGCGACCTCGCGCGAGATGGACCCGTCGCCCTCGACCAGAGCGAAATCCGCCACGCGCCGCAACAGGCGTCCGGCGATGCGCGGCGTTCCGCGCGCGCGCCGCGCGATTTCATCCGATCCCTCTGCGTCGATCCCGATGCGCATCAGCCGCGCGCCGCGCTCGACGATGGAGCGCAATTCCGCCGTCGTATAGAACTCCAGCCGCGTCGGAATGCCGAACCGGTCGCGCAGCGGCGTGGTCAGCAGGCCAAGCCGCGTGGTGGCCCCGACCAGCGTAAACGGCTGCAACTCGATGCGCACGGTGCGCGCCGCCGGACCCTCGCCGATCACCAGATCCAGCGCGAAATCCTCCAGTGCCGGATAGAGCACCTCCTCCACCGCCGGATTGAGCCGGTGTATCTCGTCGATGAACAGCACGTCACGCTCGTCCAGATTGGTCAGGATCGCGGCCAGATCGCCCGCCTTGGCCAGAACCGGCCCGCTGGTCATGCGGAAATTGACGCCGAGCTCGCGGCTGATGATCTGCGCCAGCGTGGTCTTGCCAAGCCCCGGCGGCCCGTAGAACAGCGTGTGGTCCATGGCCGAAGAGCGCATCTTCGCGCTCTCGATGAAGACCTTCAGGTTGGCCCGCGCCTCGGCCTGCCCGACGAACTCGTCCAGAAACTGCGGCCGCATGGCGCGGTCGAGGTCCTCGGGCGACGGATCGGGGCGCAACAGGGGGTCGGGTTCGCTCATCGGGTCACGCCTTCGGGGCCAGTTGTTTCAGCGCCGC
>JBFIHV010000183.1:0-5678 GCA_041601595.1 Amylibacter sp.
GGACCTGACATGGGAGGTGTTCCGCGACACGCTGATCGAACAGGCCGAGCAGGGCGTGGACTATTTCACCATCCACGCCGGCGTGCGTCTGCACATGGTGCCGATGACCGTGAACCGGGTTACCGGCATCGTGTCGCGCGGTGGCTCGATCATGGCGAAATGGTGCCTGCATCACCACAAGGAAAGCTTCCTCTACAAGCATTTCGAGGAAATCTGCGATATCTGCCGCAAATATGACGTGAGCTTCAGCTTGGGCGACGGCCTGCGCCCCGGCTCGATCGCCGACGCCAACGACGAGGCGCAATTCGCCGAGCTGGAAACGCTTGGCGAGCTGACGAAAATCGCCTGGGCCAAGGATTGCCAGGTGATGATCGAAGGGCCCGGCCACGTCGCCATGCACAAGATCAAGGAGAACATGGACAAGCAGCTGGAATGCTGCCACGAGGCGCCGTTCTACACGCTTGGCCCCCTCACCACAGACATCGCGCCCGGTTATGACCATATCACCAGCGGCATCGGCGCCGCGATGATCGGATGGTTCGGCTGCGCCATGCTGTGCTACGTCACGCCCAAGGAGCACCTCGGCCTGCCGGACCGCGACGATGTCAAGACCGGCGTGATCACCTACAAGATCGCGGCCCATGCCGCCGATCTGGCCAAGGGCCTGCCCGGCGCCCAGCGCCGCGACGACGCTCTGTCCCGCGCCCGGTTCGAGTTCCGCTGGGAAGACCAGTTCAACCTGTCGCTCGACCCCGACACGGCGCGCGAGTTCCACGACCAGACGCTGCCGAAAGAGGCGCACAAGGTGGCGCATTTCTGTTCCATGTGCGGGCCGAAGTTCTGTTCGATGCGGATCAGCCACGACATCCGCGCCGAGGCCCAGAAGGAAGGCATGGAGGCGATGGCCGAGAAATTCCGGCAGGGCGGCGATCTGTACATGCCGCTGGACGAGCCCAAGCCATGACCCTGACGGTTGCGGGGGCAGGGGTCGCCGGGCTGAGCTGCGCACTGGAACTTGCGCGGGCCGGTTTCGCGGTCGAGGTCTTCGAGCAGGCCGGGAGCCTGGAGGCCAACGGCTGTTCCAGATACGCCGGCGGAATGCTGGCGCCATGGTGTGAAAGCGAAAGCGCGGAACCCGAGGTTCTGGAGCTTGGCCGGCTCGCGCTGGACTGGTGGGACGGCGTGACGGAGGTGACGCGGGGGGGAACCCTCGTCGTCGCCCCGCGCCGGGACACTTCGGAACTGAACCGTTTCGCCGACCGGACCACGGCGCATCGCGCGGCCGACGTCGATACGCTGGAACCCGCCCTCGCCGGGCGGTTTTCACGCGGCCTGTTTTACGAGCAGGAGGCGCATATCGACCCGCGCCGCGCCTTGCGGGATCTTGCGGCGGCCTGTCGGGACCAGGGGGTCGTGATCCATTTCGGCACGCCGGCCCCCGGCCCCGTCGATGTCGATTGCCGCGGAGTCGCGGCCATGGACGTGCTGACGGACCTGCGGGCGGTGCGCGGCGAAATGGTGATCCTGAAAAGCCGCGACGTGACACTGACGCGCACGGTGCGCCTGCTGCATCCGCGGTTTCCGGTCTATGTTGTGCCGCGCGGCGACGGCGTGTTCATGGTCGGCGCGACCATGATCGAAAGCGCCGGCTGGGGCCCTGTCACCCTGCGCTCGATGATGGAGCTGCTGGGGGCGGCCTATGCGCTGCACCCCGGTTTCGCCGAGGCGGAAATCCTCGAAACCGGCGTCGGCCTGCGTCCGGCATATCCCGACAATCTGCCGCGGGTGACAGAGGTGGGCGGCACTTTCTACGTCAACGGCCTCTACCGCCACGGCTATCTGCTGGCCCCGGCGATGGCGGCGCAACTGGCCGAACGGCTCTTGCAGGAGAACAGGTTTGATAATCATCGTGAACGCCACAGAACATAAGGTGCAAAGCACCGACCTCGCCGCGGCGCTGGCGGAACTCGGCTATGCCGGTCAGGCGATTGCGACCGCCGTAAACGGTAGTTTTGTCGCGGCAGCGGACCGCGTCGGAACGCCATTGCGCGCCAATGACAGGGTCGAGGTTCTGGCCCCGATGCAAGGGGGCTGAGATGCGGTTCTACGGCACAGACATAGGTTCGCCGCTGCTGCTGGGCACGGCGCAATATCCATCGCCCGCGATCCTGCTGGAGGCCATCCGCGCCTGCGGTACGGACATCATCACCGTCTCGCTGCGACGCGAGACAGCCAGCGGCGACGGGCAGGCCTTCTGGGACATCCTGAGGCAATCCGGGTGCCGCATCCTGCCCAACACCGCCGGATGCCATTCGGTGCAGGAGGCGGTGACCACCGCCCGCATGGCGCGCGAGCTGTTCGGAACCGACTGGATCAAGCTGGAGGTCATCGGCCATGCGGACAGCCTACAACCGGACGTGTTCGGCCTGGTCGAGGCCGCCGGAATCCTTGCCGCCGAGGGGTTCAGGGTCTTTCCCTACACGACCGAGGACATCGGCGTCGGCGAACGGCTGCTGGAGGCGGGCTGTCAGGTTCTGATGCCCTGGGGTGCGCCGATCGGCTCCGGTCAGGGTCTGCGCAACCCGGACGCGCTGCGCGCCATGCGGGCGCATTTCGCGGGCGTGCCGCTGATCGTCGATGCCGGGATCGGGCGGCCCTCGCACGCGGCGCAGGCGATGGAGATGGGATTCGACGCGGTGCTGCTGAACACGGCGGTCGCCAAGGCGGGCGATCCGGTGGCGATGGCCCGTGCAATGGCGCAGGCGGTCGGGGCCGGCAGGCTCGGGTGCGAAGCGGGCGCGATGGAACCGCGCGACATGGCGGTGCCCTCGACACCCGTCATGGGACTGGCGGACCTGGCATGATGGACCGTTTCTATCCGATCGTCGGTGATGCCAGCTGGGTCGAACGACTGGCGCCGCTGGGCGTCAAACTGATCCAGCTGCGACTTAAAAATGTGCCGGAAACCATTGTTATCGATAATATAAAAAAATCGAAGAGTCTTTGCACAAGGCACGGCGCGCAACTGGTGGTCAACGACTACTGGCAGGCGGCGCTGGATCACGGCTGCGATTTCGTGCACCTGGGTCAGGAAGACATGGACAGCGCCGATTTCGCCGCCCTGCGGCGGGCCGGAGTGCGCATCGGCCTGTCCACCCATGACGATGACGAACTGGAGCGTGCTTTGTCGCACGATCCCGCCTATGTCGCCTTGGGGCCTGTCTATCCGACCCTGCTCAAGAAGATGCCGTGGCCACCGCAGGGGCTGGCCCGCCTGACCGACTGGAAGGCGCGGATCGGACAGACGCCGCTGGTTGCCATCGGCGGGCTGACCATCGACCGGCTGCCCGGCGTTTTCGCCGCAGGAGCCGACAGCGCCGCCGTCGTCACCGATCTGTTGCAGGCCAAGGACCCGGAGGCGCGGACCCGCGACTGGATCGCGGCGACGCGGACGGCATGAACCGGCACGCGCGCCAGATGATCCTGCCGGAGGTGGGCGCGGACGGGCAGGAACGGTTGCGCGCGGCGCATGTGCTGATCATCGGCGCAGGCGGCCTGGGATGTCCGGTGATCCAGTATCTGGCGGGCGCAGGCGTCGGGCGTCTGACAATAGTCGATCCCGATGTGGTGGAACCGGGCAACCTGCACCGGCAACCGCTTTACGGGATGGAGGATATCGGCCTGCCGAAAGCCAGGGTCGCCAGCGCCCGCGTCGCGGCCATGGACCCGGATATAGCCGTGGAGGCGATCACGGACGCGCTCGACCCTCTGAGCGCCCGCGTCCTCGCAGCGCAAGCCGATATCGTGATCGACGCCGCCGACAGTTTCGCGGTGACCTACACGCTGTCGGATTGCTGTCTCGAACAGGGCGTGCCGTTGGTCAGCGCCTCGGCTCTGGGGCTGACGGGCTATGTCGGCGCGTTCTGCGGCGGCGCTCCCAGCGTCCGCGCCGTGTTCCCCGACCTGCCGGACCGCGCGGCCAACTGCGCGACGGCGGGCGTTCTGGGGCCGGTGGTCGGCACGATCGGCGCGATGCAGGCGCAGATGGCGCTGTCTTTGCTGCTTGGGCTGGAGCTATCGCCCGCCGGGCAGTTGCTCTCCTTCGATTTCAAAACTCTGCACATCAGCCGGTTCTCGTTCCTCGGCGCGCGCGAGCCGGACGGGATCGCCTTCCGCTTTGTCAGCAAAGAGGAACTGACCCGCAGCGACATCGTTGTCGAGTTGCGCGGGCCGCAGGAAGCCCCCGAACCGGTGATCCCGCGGGCGCTGCGCTTGACGCCGGAGCTACTGGAAAGCTGGCGGCCCGCCGATGCCGACCGGATCGTCTTTTGCTGCAAAACCGGATTGCGGGCCTGGCGCGCGGCGCACCAACTGCGCTCGCGGGGTCATGACAGGATCGCCCTGCTGGCGGTCGGGGGCGATTGATGCGCGCACCGGGCATTCTGATCATAGCGGGGACGGATTCCAGCGGCGGCGCGGGACTGTCGCGCGATATCGCGGTGGCCCGCGATCTCGGCGTGCGGGCCCGATGCGTGGTGACCGCCGTCACGGCCCAGACCGACCGCGCCGTGGACCAGAGCCTGACCATGCCCGCCGATATCGTCGCGGCGCAACTGAAAACCGGACTGGCGGGCGACCCGCCGCAGGCCGTGAAGATCGGTATGCTGGCGACCGCCGAGATCGTCATGGCCGTCGCCGCCGCCCTGTCGGGACGCAACATTCCGGTGGTCCTCGATCCGGTTCTGGCGGCCAGTTCGGGCGGCGCCCTTCTGACGCCGGAGGGCGCGGCGGCGATGATCGAACACCTGTTCCCGCTCTGCGCTCTGGTCACGCCCAACCTTTCGGAGGCTGCGGCGCTGACGGGCCTTGGCGACGGAACGGGCAACAGGCTGCAACAACAGGCCGACCGCATACGCGGCTTCGGCGCCGGGGCGGTGCTGATCAAGGGCGGCCACGGGCAGGGGCGGCTTGCCACCGACACCCTTTTTGACGGCCACGGCCGCCTGCCGCTGTCCGCGCCACGGCTGGCTGGCGGCCGCAGGGGAACCGGTTGCACCTTGTCCACCGCGATCGCCTGTTTTCTGGCGTCGGGCAAAGACCTGCGGCAGTCCTGCGACGCGGCGAAACGCTTTACCCACCGGTGGGTCGCGGCGGCGGCGGTCTGACGTCAGGAATTTTCCGGTACAAATCCTCGATTTCGCGGTTACTGTAAGGCAAGTGACATCCGCAGCGACCGACCGACGGAGCCAGCCATGATCCCAGCGCCAAAGACCGACAGCCACACCACCCACGACGCCGACGAAGACCCCCGCAACCGCGACATAAAGATTTACATCAATGGCGCGCTCGTCCACCGCGACGAGGCGAAGGTCTCGGTCTACGACAGCGGTTTCCTGCTCGGCGACGGTATGTGGGAAGGCATGCGGCTCTATAACGGCAAGTGGGCGTTTTTCGACGAGCACATGGACCGGTTCTTCAATTCCTGCAAAGCGGTGTCGCTGGACGTGGGCATGGAAAAGGCCGGGGTTCTGGACGCGCTGACCCGCACCGCAGAGGCCAACGGCATGACCACGGATGTGCACTGCCGCCTGATGCTGACGCGCGGCGTCAAGGTCAAGCCGTTCCAGCATCCCTCGCTGTCGCGCTCGGGCCCGACGCTGGTGATCATCATGGAGCAC
>JBFIHV010000184.1:0-5603 GCA_041601595.1 Amylibacter sp.
CTTGCGGATTTCCGTGGTGGCAAAGATGAATTTGACGTGTTCGGGGGGCTCCTCCAGCGTCTTGAGCAACGCGTTGAACGCGTTGGTCGACAGCATGTGGACCTCGTCGATGATATATATCTTGTAGCGCGCCGAGGCGGCGCGATAGCGCACCGCATCGATGATCTCGCGGATGTCGCCGACACCGGTACGCGAAGCGGCATCCATTTCCATGACATCGACATGCCGGCCCTCGCCGATGGCCTTGCAGTTCTCGCAGACGCCGCAGGGCTTGATCGTCGGTCCGCCCTTGCCGTCCGGCCCGATGCAGTTCATGCCCTTGGCGATGATCCGCGCCGTGGTCGTCTTGCCGACGCCGCGGACGCCGGTCATGACGAAGGCATGCGCGATCCGGTCAGATTCGAACGCGTTCTGCAGCGTCCGGACCATGGCGTCCTGCCCGATCAGATCCTCGAAGGTCGCCGGCCGGTACTTGCGGGCAAGCACCTGATATTCGCTCGATGGTTTATCCTCGGACATTACCCGTCAATTTCGTTCGGATTCGTTGCACCGCACCCTAGCGCGCATGGTATCGCCGCGGCAAGGGAGGCATCGTCCTTAAAATCGGCCGAGGGTGATTTTCTGCGGCCTGAGGCGCCAATGTATTGGGGGATGCGGAAGTGAGAGGTTGGACGACGACCCAAACGAAACTCGTTACGGCTGCTTCCTTCCGGATCTGACCGGTTTGGCGAGGCGTCTGCCCGCGCCAACCTCTCGACTCGCGATATAGTGCCTCTGTCCCGCGACAGCAAGCCCCTGCCGATTGCACCAACTCCGGTTCCGTGGCAAGAATGCAGGGCGAATACCTTGCGGGGAGCTCTACGGTGAAAAATGCTGAAATGGTCACGTTCGGTGGCGGCGGCCTTGATCGGGCCGATAAGCTGCGGGCCGACAGCGCCGCGCTGGACAGGCTACGCCTGTCGGATCAGGCGCGCGCCATCGTGTTCTGGCGCGGCAAGCCGCTGGTCGATACCACGACGGACAATCTGCACGCTCTTCCCACCGACCATGCGATCCTGAGCCACGCCAAGGAACCGCCGATTTTTCTGGGAAAATCGGACAGCGTCCATATTTTCAGCTACGATATTTCATCCTGGGAGCCTGTCGACATCGACCCGCAGGCCCTGGGCCAGTTTTTCGACCCAAGCGTGAACCGCCATCCGTCCCTGCCCGACGAGATTGTCTTCGCCGAGTTGCGCACTGTCATGGCCCGGTTCAGCGCGCTGGACGCGGAACTCGCCGCTTCCGCGCTCGGACTGCACAACTGGCACAGGAACCACCGGTTCTGCGCCAAATGCGGCACGCGCTCCGGCATCGGCAAGGCCGGATGGGTGCGGATTTGCCCGGATTGCGACACGCATCATTTTCCGCGCACCGACCCTGTCGTGATCATGCTCATCACACATGATGAAAACCTGCTTCTGGGGCGCTCGCCGCACTGGCCGGCAGGCATGTACTCGCTTCTGGCCGGTTTCATGGAACCGGGCGAAACGCTGGAGGCGGCCGTCCGCCGCGAGGTGTTCGAAGAGACCGGCATAACCGTCGGCGACGTCGAATACCTGTCCAGCCAGCCGTGGCCGTTTCCCTCGTCGCTGATGATCGGATGCCGCGGCAAGGCGACGTCCACGGCCATTTCGCTGGATGAAATCGAACTCGAAGACGCGCTCTGGGTCAGCAGAGAAACCATGATGGACGTGACGGCCGGCAGAAACGACAGCCTGAGACCCTCTCGCAAAGGCTCGATCGCGCGGTTTCTGATCGACCGCTGGCTGGCCGATACGCTGGAATAGGCAGCCGCGCCTACCCCCGCGACTTATCGGCCTTGTAGACGCCCAGCACCTCGATATGCGTGGTGAAATAATCCAGCTCTTCCATGGCGCGCCGCAGCGCCGGATCATCGGGGTGCCCGACCACATCGGCATAGAATTGCGTCGCGGTGAAGGATCCGTCCAGCATGTAGCTCTCCAGCTTCACCATGTTGATGCCGTTGGTGGCGAAGCCGCCCATCGCCTTGTACAGCGCGGCAGGGATGTTGCGTACGCGGAAAACGAAGGTCGTGATATATTCGACGCCCTCTTCGCGGCCCGCGAACGGCGCAGGCGCCATGACCAGGAACCGCGTCGTGTTGTTCGAGAAATCCTCGATATGCCGCGCCAGAACATCCAGACCGTAGATTCTGCCGGCAAGTTCGGACGCCAGCGCGCCCTGGCTCATGTCGTCATGCGACGCCACGATCTGCGCCGAGCCGGCGGTGTCCGCCCCGACCTGGGGCTTTATGCCGTATTCCTTCAGGAAGCTGCGGCACTGCCCCAGCAGGACCGTGTGGCTCATGGCCGTCCTGATGTCTTCCAGTTTCGCACCGCGGTGACCCAACAGGTTTATGTGAACGCGCAGGAAGTGCTCCGCGATGATATGAAGACCCGATTCCGGCAGCAGATGGTGGATGTCCGCAACGCGGCCGTAGGTCGAATTTTCCACCGGCAGCATGGCAAAATTTGCCTCGCCGCTCTTGACCGCATCTATCGCGCCCTCGAACGTATTGCAGGGCAAAGCCTTTGCGTCGGGGTAGACTTCGGTGCATGCCTGATGCGAATATGCACCCGGAACGCCCTGGAAAGCTATTGTCTGTTTTTTTATCGCCATGATATTACCTGCAAAGTTGGGCGTTTCGTCGCGGTTCTACACCTTGCAAGACGATAGGGAAAGCCGCTAGAACGTTGCGGAGACAATTGACGGGGCGAATCCCCCGAACGAAGGTGAATGGCCATGGACACAATGGAAATTACAAAGATCGTCGGCGCAGCATGCGGTGCACTGCTGATCTATCTGATGATTAACTGGGCGGGTGAATCGCTCTACCATGTCGGGTCCGAAGGCCACGGCGATGAAGTTACCGCTGCCTATGTCATCGAGGTTTCGGAATCCGGTGGCGAAGAAGAGGCCGAGGAAGGCCCGTCCTTCGAAGAGCTGATGGCCTCGGCTGACGCCGCCAAAGGCGAAAAGGGTTTTGCCAAGTGCAAGGCCTGCCACAAGATCGAGGAAGGCGCGAACACTACGGGTCCGACGCTCTATGACGTCGTAGACCGCGCCATCGCCTCCGTCGCTGGATTCAATTACTCCGATGCCCTCAACGGTCTCGGCGGCAACTGGGAGCCCGAACGCCTTGACGGTTTCCTGGCCAGCCCGAAGGATTACGCGCCGGGCACCAAAATGGGTTTCGCCGGCATCAAGAAGCCCGAAGATCGCGCGGATATGATCGCCTATCTGGCGACAATCGGAAACTGATCCCTTTTCAGTCTCATTCAAGGCCGCCTTCGGGCGGCCTTTTTGTTTGATCCGCGCATTCTTCACGGAATTGCGTCTTGCTGTTTACAGGTTTCGCTTTTTACCTAAGTATTACGTACAGTCAGTCGAATGCCGTAACCGTCAAGAGAGGATAGCCCGATGGACAGACCGCGCAGTCAGGTAGCTTCCGCACCTGCCCTATTCCGAAATCGTTCCTTGCTTGTCGCCGGTATTTTCGGAATATGCGCCTTCCTCCTGCTGTTCGCGCCAGTACGGGCCAACGAAGAGACAATTATCAAGTCGCACGGCATTTCGGCCTTCGGCGACCTGAAATATCCCGAAGGTTTCAAGCACTTCGACTATGTCAATCCCGACGCTCCCAAGGGCGGAACGTTTTCCACCTGGGCTTTCGGCACGTTCGACAGCCTGACGCCCTATATCCTCAAGGGGCAGAGCGCTTCGCTCTCCAGCATCTTCTTCGAATCGCTGATGGCCGGCAGCGCCGACGAACCGGACGCCATGTATGGGCTGCTGGCCGAGAGCATCGAATACCCCGAGAGCAAGCAGTGGGCGATCTTCAACCTGCGCCCCGAGGCAAAGTTCTCCGACGGCACTCAAGTCACTGCCGAAGATGTCGTTTTTTCCTTCAACATCCTCATGGAAAAGGGCCGTCCGAGCCTCAGAACCACCTTCTCGGATTTCGAAAAGGTCGAGGCGCTGTCACCCCTGCGCGTGAAGTTCACGTTCCGGGACGGCGTCAATACCCGCGAACTGCCGTTGGCGGCCGCCGGCCTGCCGGTGTTTTCCAAGGCCTATTATGCCGAGCGCGACTTTGCTGAAAGCACGCTGGAACCGCCGCTGGGCAGCGGACGTTACGTGCTGGACAGGGTGGTTCCGGGCAAGACGGTGTCCTACAGGGCGCGGGACGACTATTGGGGCAAGGACCTGAACGTCAATGTCGGCCGTGAAAATTTCGAGCTGATCCAGATCGAATACTTTTCCGACTACACTGCGGCCTTCGAGGCCTTCAAGGGCGGCGCCTATAATTTCAGGGAAGAATACCTGTCCAAGCTCTGGGCGACCTCTTATGATTTCCCGTCGCTGCAAAAGGGCTGGGTAAAGGCTGAAACACTGCCCGACGGCAACCCTTCGGGCACGCAGGGTTTCTGGTTCAACATGCGCAAAGAGAAGTTTCAGGACCCCCGCGTGCGAGAGGCTCTCGGGCTGATGTTCAACTTCGAATGGTCGAACAAGACCCTGTTCTACGGCCTGTACGAACGGACCGACAGCTTCTGGGAAAACTCCGATCTGGAGGCAAAGGGCCCGATCACACCCGAAGAGCGCGCCCTGCTGGAACCGCTGCGTGAACATCTGCCGGAAAGCGTCTTCACAGAGGACGCCTACACACCCGTCGTATCGAAACCGGACCCGCTCGACCGCGCGGTATTCCGGCGCGCCGGAAAGATGCTGGATGAAGCCGGCTGGAAAATCACCGACGGGCTGCGCAAGAACGCCAAGGGCGAAACCCTGTCCGTTGAGTTCGTGAACGACAGCCCATCCTTCGACCGGATCATAAACCCTTATATCGAAAACCTGATCAAGCTTGGCGTGGATGCCAAGCTGACGTCGATCGATCCCGCGCAAGAAGCCGAACGCCGCAAGGTTTTCGACTACGACATCACGACGCAGCGTTACGTCATGTCGCTGACGCCGGGCATCGAGCTGCGCTCGATCTTCGGCAGCGAAACCGCGAATACGGAGGGATCGTCTAACCTGACCGGTCTGGCCAATCCGGCAATCGACGCGCTGATCACGATCATCGAGGGCGCGAAATCCCGCGAGGACCTGAAAACCGCCGTCCGGGCGCTGGACAGGTCGCTGCGGGCGATGCACATCTGGATACCGCAGTGGTACAAGGCGTCCCACAACATCGCCTATCTCGATATATACGAATATCCCGAGCCTCTGCCGCCTTATGCCATGGGCGAAATGGATTTTTGGTGGTATAGCGAAGAAAAAGCGCAAAGACTGAAACAGGCAGGCGCGTTCTAGGGCAGGTTAATGGGTGCATATATCCTTCGTCGGCTGTTGCTGATGATCCCGACTTTGCTGGGGATCATGATCATCAACTTTGTTCTGGTGCAGTTCCTGCCCGGCGGCCCGATCGAACAGATTCTCAGCCAGCTGGAAGAGGAAACCAGCGCGACCGACCGCATCAGCGGCGGCGGCGGAGGCGACGTCGGCGGCGGGGCCGGAGGCGAAAGCGCCTATCAGGGCGC
>JBFIHV010000185.1:0-5597 GCA_041601595.1 Amylibacter sp.
ACCAGGATCAGCTTGCCCGACTTGTTCGACTTCGCCTTCTCGATGAAATCCGCCGAAACCTTCGCCTTGTCGTGCCCGTAGGGAACCAGATCCGCCTCCCCGATCCCGAGCTTCGCCCCGATCGCCTGGATCGGAAGCTTCTTCGCTTCGCGCGCAATCTCGATGTCTGTCTTGTATGCCATGGCGATCTCTCCGGTTGGAATGGCTGTTGTCTCGCGCGAGAGAACTGGAAATATCGCCGTCAGGCCAGAGGAAAACCGACCTATTTGGACCCGTAATCGCCCAACTTGAAATTAGATGCGCACAATCGGAAACCGGCGGTCCGATTCGGACCCGAAACGGATCGAGGGGAACGCCTTCCTCGCCGCCCCCGCAAACAAAAACGGCCCCGCGAGGGGGCCGTTTCAGTGTCTGATCAAGTGCTCGGTTCCGGTTCGAAGCCGCCGTCGGGGCTGCCCTTCGGCTTCTTGATTTTCGGAATCGCCGCGACACTCGGCGCGGAGCCGCCGGCATCGGTGTCATCCTCGTCGCCGCCGCGCTTGAGCGGTTCGCCCGCGATGACCCTGGTGATCTCGGCCCCTGTCAGGGTTTCGTATTCCAACAGGCCCTCGGCGAGGTTTTTCAGGTCCTGCGACCTCTCGGTCAGGATCCGCTTGGCGGTTTCGTAGCCTTCGTCGACCAGCTTGCGCACTTCTGCGTCGATGATCTCCTGCGTATCCGGTCCGGCACTCAGCCCGCCCTGCTGCGGCCCGAGGTAGGTGTCCTGACGGTTGGCGTAGTCGATGTTGCCCAGCTTTTCGGACATGCCGAACTGGGTGACCATGGCCCGCGCGATCCGGCTGACCTGCTGGATATCCGAGGAAGCGCCCGAGGTCACGTTGTCAGGGCCGAAGATCAGCTCTTCGGCAACCCGACCGCCCATCGCCATGGCGATCTGGGATTTGTACTTGGTCTTGGTCACGGACAATTGGTCGCGTTCGGGCAGGGACAGAACCAGACCCAAGGCGCGGCCGCGCGGAATGATCGTCGCCTTGTGGATCGGATCGTGCTGCGGCACGTTCAGGCCGACAACCGCGTGTCCGGCTTCGTGATAGGCCGTCAGCTTCTTCTCGTCCTCGGTCATCACCATGGAACGCCGCTCGGCCCCCATCATGACGCGGTCCTTGGCGTTCTCGAAGTCGTCCATGGTCAGGAAGCGCTTGCCGGTGCGCGCCGCGGTCAGCGCCGCCTCGTTCACCAGGTTGGCCAGATCGGCGCCGGAAAACCCGGGCGTGCCGCGCGCGATGATGCGCAGGTCGACATCGGGACCCAGAGGCGTCTTGCGGGCGTGCACGTTGAGGATTTTCTCGCGGCCCTTGATATCCGGATTCGGAACCTGGACCTGACGGTCGAAACGGCCCGGACGCAGCAGCGCGGGGTCCAGAACGTCGGGACGGTTGGTCGCGGCCAGCAGGATGACGCCCTCGTTGGCCTCGAAGCCGTCCATCTCGACCAGCAACTGGTTCAGCGTCTGTTCGCGCTCGTCGTTGCCGCCGCCGTAGCCTGCGCCACGGTGACGCCCGACGGCGTCGATCTCGTCGATGAACACGATACAGGGGGCGTTTTTCTTGGCCTGGTCGAACATGTCGCGGACACGGCTTGCGCCGACGCCGACGAACATCTCGACGAAGTCGGAACCCGAGATGGTGAAGAACGGCACGCCGGCCTCGCCCGCGATTGCGCGCGCCAGAAGCGTCTTACCGGTGCCCGGAGGGCCCACCAGCAGCGCGCCCTTGGGGATCTTGCCGCCGAGGCGCGAGAATTTCTGCGGGTCGCGCAGGAACTCCACGATCTCTTCCAGCTCTTCCTTGGCCTCGTCGATGCCGGCCACGTCATCAAAGGTCACACGGCCTGCGCGCTCGTTCAGCAGCTTGGCCTTGGATTTGCCGAAGCCCATCGCGCCACCGCGTCCGCCGCCCTGCATCCGGTTCATGAAGAAGACCCAGACACCGATCAGGATGATGAACGGCAGCCACAGGGACAGGGCCGAAAACAGGCCGGACTGTTCCTGAGGCGTCGCCTCGATCTCGACGCTGTTTTCCAGCAGAATCGGGGTGATATCGACGTCCCTCGGGATCACCGACACAAGGCGCGTTCCGTTGCTGGTGGTCACAAAGGCTTTTTCGCCGTCAAGCGTGACGCGGCTGATCTCGCCCTTTTCGACAGAGGTCATCAGTTGCGAAAACGGAACCTCGTTGGAGGCCGTCGTCCCCTGACCATTGTTGAACAGGTTGAACAGTGCCACTACCAGCAGGAACAGCACAACCCAGAAGGCCAAGTTTCTCGAGTTACCCAATATACCTCTCCTAATTGCGCCAGAGCCACGGGAGGAGGCTCTGAAATCTCTAAGTTCTAGATAATCTGTTTCACCGGCAATTCAATGCTTCAAGATCGAGGTCAGGAAGCTTTGCGGCCGCGGCACCAGACTAACGTCGCAGGTCCGGCTTCTAACCGCAAACGGCGCGGCTATCAATTCATCGTTTTGCCACACGGAAGGCGATCCCATCAGGGCCCAGCGGCTATGGCCGCTGTCGCGCCAAGCGGGGCATTTCCGCAGGCCGTCCCCGCCCAGCGCCCGCAGCGTCAGACCGCCGCCGGTGTCAGGCGCGCAACGCACCTGCCAGCGGTTGTCGAACAAAGCGTCGAGGTCATGCGACGGCTGCACCGCATTCGGCTCGCGGCACACCTCGATCGGCGCCGTTTTGCCGGTCACGAGGATGCATCCGCCCAGCGTCGCGTTCCGGCCTTCGCAAAGGGCCGCCAGCGCCTGTTGCAGCGGCTCCAGCCTGGTCCGGTAATCCTGTTGCGCGACCCAGCCGATGGCATGCGCCAAAAGCCGAAGCTGCAATTCCTGCGGGGCCTCCAGAAATCCCTTTCGGGCGATCATCACTGTTCCGATGTCCGTCGCCCGCGCCACGTCACGCGCCAGATCGCGTGTCGCCAGCTCCAGCGCCTGCCGCGCGCGCTGCATGCGCCCCGCCGTGGCCGCCAGTGTCTTCGCGTCCAGCCCCAGCGCCGAGAGCTGCTCTGCCGCCTGCCGGAATTTGACCCTAGCGTAAGCCGGGTCGAGGTTGCTCGGATCATCGGCCCAGCCGATGCCTCTGGCCTGCAAATAGCTGCGCAGATCGGCCCGCGTCACGGACAGCAGCGGCCTGATCCAGCGCAGGCCGTCGAAAACCTCGCTGTCGAACATCGCCGACAAGCCGTCCACACCCGACCCGCGCGCCAGCCGCATCAGAAAGGTTTCGGCCTGATCGTCGAGCGTATGGCCGGTCGCCACCACCCCGATGCCGTTCTCCGCCGCCCAGCGCCCGATCAGTTGCTTGCGGGCCTGCCGCGCCTGGTCCTGCAGGTTGCCGGAGCCGTCCCAGCCCGTCCAGCGCAAAACCGCATGCCCGCAGCCGAGCCGGCCGCACAGGTCATTCACAAGTTCGATCTCATCGGCCGCCTCGCGTCGCAACCCGTGATCGACGCTGACGGCATAGATCGGCCGCCGCCCCGTTTCGGCCCAGACCGCCGCAAGCGCCAGCAAGGCCATGGAATCGCCGCCGCCGGACACGGCCACGCCGACCGGCCCGTCACCCGTGCCGGTCAGAAGCCGCGTAAATTCCGCGTTGAATGCGCGCTCGAGCGTCGCGGTCAGCTGCATCCCAGCGTCTGCATTTCGGCAGCGGCTTGCGGCACCACCGCCGCGGCCGGATAGCGCCGCGACAACTCGCCCAGCGTTTCGCAGGCCGCCTCGATCTGGCTCAGCTTGCCGAGGCTCACGCCCAGCTTGAAAAACGCGTCCGGCGCCTTGGAATTGAGCGGTGATCCGCTGAAACTCTCCAGATAGCTACGCGCGGCGTTTTTCCAGTCGGACAGGGCGGCCAGCGCCTCGCCACGCCAGAAATAGGCCTCTCCGGTCAGCGGACCGCCCGGATAGGTGTCGATAAAGGCCAGGAACCTGTCGGAGGACTCGACGAAATTGCCCTCGTCGAGCGCCCGTTTGGCGGCATCGAAATCCTCCTGCTCGGCCACGGCGAGTTCGGCCGAACCGGAACCCTCCGGCGTATCCGTCGCCACCGGCGGCACGACGGCGGCCGGCATCTCGCCGCCGCCCAGCGTCGTGGTCTTGCCAAGCTGGGACAGGTCGCCGCCTTCGAGTTCGACCAGCCGGAATTCCAGATCGGCGATCCGGTTGGTTCCGTCCTGAACGATCTGCTCTATGCGGAACTGCAACTGCTCCACATCCCCGGTCAGACGGCGCAGTTCCTGTTCCAGCGCGTCGATGCGCACCAGCGCCGGGCCTTCGCCGGCGGTGCCGGAGGGGCCACGGGTGGTCGAAAGCTCGGTGCGCAGCTGCTGTATCTCGAAATACAGCACCTGAAGGCTCTGCCGGATATCGGCGAGGGAGTCCTTGCGGGCCTGCGCGCCGTCCTGTGCCGCAACCGCCACCGGCAGCAACGCCAAAGACAGAACGACACCGCAGACGTAAAGAATCCGTTTGCAATTTTTCATGCTACATTCCTTCAGTTGCCCGGCTTTCAACCGTCCCGCAGGCTCTTACGCGCCGAAACCGCCGGACACCACCGTGACGGCACGGCGGTTCTTGGACCAGCAGGCCTCGTCCGAACAGATCTCGATCGGGCGTTCCTTGCCATAGGTGATCGTCTTGACGCGGGCGTCGGACAGGCCGCGGCTGACCAGATAGTTCTGGACCGACGCCGCCCGGCGCGCGCCCAGCGCAAGGTTGTATTCGCGCGTGCCCTGCTCGTCGGCATGGCCTTCGACCAGAACCGCGTATTGCGGACGCTCCAACAGCCAGTCGGCCTGCTTGTCCAGAATGGCGATCGCCTCCTGCGACAGGTTCGACTGGTCCACCGCGAACCAGACGCGGTCGCCGATGGTCTGGTTGAAATAGCCGATGGAATTCTCGTCAAAAACCTGCGCTCCGCTGCCGCCGGCCCCTCCGGCGCCGCCAGCGCCATAACCGTCGACATCGTTGTCACAGGCCGCCAGCGTCAGGGACAACGCCGCCGCGATTACCAGTTTTTTGTAAATCATTTGCTCTACCTCTGTTGTGCAGACTGCGCTGCATTTCGGTTACTATACCAGCCGCGATCCGTTTTGGGAATCACGTAGCATTACACTTCCTTGTCAATTCAACAATCTGGACCACGCCGGGTCCGACCCGAAGGTCGGCGTGCGGACCCGTTGCAGGTTCCGTCCCGTGATATCGACCGAATGGAGCGAGGGCGCGCCGTTTGCCCCCGCCGTTTCGCGGAAGAACATCAGCACGCGGCCGTTCGGCGCCCAGGTCGGCCCCTCGTCGAGGAACGACGCCGTCAGCAACCGCTCCTGGCTGCCGTCGGTGCGCATGACGCCGATGTGGAACCGCCCGCCGCTCATCTTGGTGAAGGCAATCATGTCGCCGCGCGGCGACCAGACCGGCGTGCCATAACGGCCTTGTCCGCTGCTGATGCGGCGCGGTTCGCCGCCGCCAGCCGGCATTATATACAACTGCTGACCGCCGCCACGGTCTGATTCGAACACGATCTGCGACCCGTCAGGCGAAA